>CAJQKK010000156.1 GCA_905478895.1 uncultured Flavobacteriales bacterium
AACTTAGCATGCCCATGGGATGCGCTCCGGCAGGAAAAGCTTCGAAAAAGCGCTTCATGTTTTCGTGCAACAGCGTGTGGTGCGTAATGCTGTCGGTGAAGTACGTCAATTGCTTTTCATTGGGCAGTTCGCCGTAAATCAGCAAGTACGCTACTTCAAGGAATGAAGCCTTATCTGCCAAAGCTTCAATGGCATACCCGCGGTACCGTAAGATTCCATTCTCACCATCCAAATAAGTGATGGCACTTTGGGTTGACCCCGTGTTTTTGAATCCATAATCCAGCGTGATATAGCCAGACTGCGCTCTGAGTTTCGAAATGTCGATGGCTTTTTCGTTCTCACTTCCTTGGATGACCGGAAATTCGTATTCGGTTCCATCGAGAATGATGCGTGCTGTTTCACTCATTTCAGAGGCAGGGATTTGGTGTTGTGTTCAAGTGCGCATGCGTACTAATTGTGTACCTGCGTTCTAGTTTTGCAAATATACAAGATTGTGGACCGATTGCAGCCATTGCGGCTGCGTCTTGGTGCAGTAGCGCTTGCTCGCTCCAATCGCTCGTTATTGGAAAGTGGGCTGGAAGCTATCTCGATAGGCCTCCCATTCCGCCTGAACGACATCTCCATCGAATTTTTCAACGAAGAACTTCAAATACATTTCAAGTTGAGCGGGTGTTTTGTACCCTGAGATCGGAGCAATGACATCGGCATTTTCATCCAAATAAACCAAGGTGGGATAAGCATTGACATTCAAAGCACGTGATAGTTGGTGAGGGCTATTGCGCCCACGAACATTTTGCTTCCATCCTGGATTTTCGAAGGTTTTTCCTTTGAATTGAACAGGGTTAGGGGATTCGGCATCAAATTTCACAGAGTAATAATTCGCATTCATGTAATCAATGACTTGTTGATTGGTGAACGTTCGCGACATCATCATCTTGCACGGTCCACACCATTGGGTGTAAACGTCCATGACAATTTTTCGGGGCTCATCTTGTTGAGCGGCTACCGCCTCTTCCAAGCTCATCCAATTGACTTTGGCTTGCTGCGCTTCCGCTGTTGAGCCTAAGATGAATATGAGAGCAAGGGTTCCTAATGCGTTTCCTAATGAAGACATGGCAAATAATTTCATGCAATATCGCAAAAGAAAAGCGCCTAGAGGCGCTTTTCAGAAAGGTTATGATTTGAATGGATCCGAAATATTCCTGAACGGGATTACTTCACACCGTGCATGAGTTTATTCAGTGGCTTATTCAAGATGGCGATGAGTACGGCGAAAACCACCAGTACCATCCCAATTGTGGAGAATACATCGGTGTACTGTGCCAAGCCCTCGGCGCCCGTGAGCGTTTCACCTGAATCCCCGTGTCCTCCTGTCATTGAAGCAATAATTCCGCCGGCATAATTGGCGATTGCGAAGCTGAGAAACCATCCGCCCATGGCCGTTCCAGCCATGCTTTTGGGAGATAATTTGGTGACCATCGAAAGACCAATGGGGGAAAGGAATAATTCGCCGGTCGTGTGCAACATGTACAAGAACACCAGCGTGAGCAATGGAACCAATGCCTGATCATCCGCAAATTGAACGCCGATGAGTGTGACCAAGAAACCTGCGCCTAGTTGCAGGATGCCCAATGCAAATTTCATCGGAATGCTCGGGTTCCGTCCGATTTTGTCCAATTTGACCCACATGACAGAGAAGATGGAACCGAATATGATGATGAAGGCAGGGTTGAAAAACTGCGTCATGGAAGCAGGCATGGTCCAACCCAAGATGTCTCGGCTAACATTGCGATCCGCAAATAATGTGAGGGAAGTACCCGCTTGCTCGAAGCAAGCCCAGAATACAATGTTGATGACCATGAAAATGACCAAAGCAATCATTCGGTCTCGCCACATCTTGCCCTCCTGGATTCCAGCACGAATCAACGAGGCCGCGACGAGTACGAACAAACCCGTCAGCAAGTATGTCATCCACGAATTTTGGCTGATGAGGAAATAACAAAGAGGAATCAGGGCCAATGATCCGACAGATATTGCTTGGTACATCTTCAAGGGTCCAACAGCCTTGTGGCCTTCTTCTGTGATTTCTAAGCCTGGGGCGGCGGCGTAGTTGTCCCGTCCGGTCCAGAAGATTAGAAGTCCTGCAAGCATTCCGATACCGGCGAGTCCAAATCCGTAATGGAATCCGTAGGTTTCTCCTACGTAGGCGACTAACGTGGTAGCCAGTAAGGCGCCGATGTTGATGCCAATGTAAAAGATGGTAAATCCTGAATCGCGCCTTGGATCCCCATCTGCGTAGAGTTTGCCGACAATCGTGGAGATGTTCGCTTTGAAATAACCGTTGCCTACAATGAGGGCTCCCATTCCAAGGAGCATCACGGTGTCGCTTTTCAAAACCCCAGCACCGACCATTGCAAATTCACCGATGGCCATTAACACGGCACCCAGAAGAATGGCATAGCGATAGCCCAAGTATTTGTCTGCCATGCGCCCGCCCAATACTGGAGCGGCATAAATCAAAGCGGTATATGCACCATAGATAAGGCTGGCTTCTTTGTCGCCATTCATCAAGGATTTTACTAAAAAGAGGGTCAAAAGCACGCGCATGCCATAGTAGCAAAATCGCTCCCACATTTCTGAAAAGAACAGTGTGTAAAGTCCTCTTGGATGGCCGTTGGCCGCGGTGTTGGAATCAGTCATATTTATGGTTGATTAAGTTCTTGACGAATGCAAGTTTTCCTTGCTCAGTCGAATGTAGGGAATTAAAAATTTTCATCGACAAAATCGAGCATCATGTTATAAAGATGAAGCCGGGTGTTGCCCCCGTATATGCCGTGATTACGATCGGGATAAACGAAGAAATCAAAGTCCTTTCCTGCTGCAACCAATGCATTGACCATTTCCATGGAGTTTTGGTAATGCACATTGTCATCGGCAGAGCCATGGACCAATAGGAGAGGACCTTCTAGTTTTTCAGCGTGATTCACGGGGCTGTTGTCATCGTATCCCCGTGCATTTTCAGAGGGGGTTTGCATGAAGCGCTCGGTGTAAATTGTGTCATAATAGCGCCAATTGGTCACCGGTGCAACTGAAATCCCAGCGCTGAAGATCTCGGCCCCTTTCGTCATGCTCAGCAATGTCATGAAGCCACCGTAAGACCATCCTTGAATCCCAATGTGATCCGCATCAACGTATTTCAACCCACCGAGATGCTCTCCAAAGTCGATAAAGTCTTCCGTCTCCAGTTTTCCGAGTTCTTTGTACGTGCTGTGTTCAAATGTTCGGCCACGCTTCGGGGTGCCCCTTGGATCGCAGCTCGCAACGATGAATCCTCGTTGAGCGAGCAGTTGATGCCAGTAATAATTAGCCCCCCCCCAACTGTCCTCTACGGTATTGACTCCGGGACCACCATAAATCGCTACATAAACAGGATAGGAATGATTGGGGTCGAATCCAGGAGGTTTGATCATCCAGCAATTCAAGTCGACGCCGGCATCGTTGGTGAACGTGAAGAATGTCTTGGCTTGCATGTTGTATGCTGCCACTTTGTCCTTCAATGATTGATTGGTTTTCAACTCCCGCACCACTTCGCCAGTGCGATTGCGCAACGTATAGTTTGGTGGCGTATTGGCATTGTGATGGGTATGAATGTAATAGTCGAACGAGTCAGAAAACCGGGCGCTATGCGTGCCTGACTCATCTTGAAGTATTGTCATTTTCCCTTTGAGGTTGACACGCGCTAGGTGCGTCTGCGTTGCTCCTTTTTGTGAGCAGGAGAAGTAGATTTCCTTCCGTTTTTCATCAAACCCCTGCACTTCTAAAACGTCCCATTCGCCTGAAGTCAATTGCACGTCATTCCCTTTCCCGTCCGCATTGAATTTGTACAAATGGTTGTAGCCATTGCGTTCACTTGTCAAAATGAAGGACTTTCCGTCGTTGACAAAACGAATGTCATCTGTGATGTCGATGTAAGTGTTGCACGATTCTGTCCAAACTTCCTTCATCATCACGCCTTCAGCTCCCGCCGCAGTGCAATCTCCAATATGTATGCCCATTTCACTCTGATGGCGATTCATGGTCATCAGCACGAGTTGTTCGCTGTTGACGCCCCATTTTACCCGCGGAATGTATTCTGTTTTTGAATGGAGCACGGATAGTGTTTTGCCGGTTTCGGTATTGAAGACAAAGACATTGACCTGTGCATTGTCTTCTCCTGCTTTTGGGTACTTGAAGGTGTACGGCTCGGGGTAAAGCTGGCCGTACATCGGCATGGAAAACTCCTTGACGCCAGATTCGTCAAATCGGTAAAAAGCGAGGAATTTGCCGTCCGGGGACCAAAAAACACCATTGTCCTTTCCAAATTCTTCCTCGTACACCCAATCGGTGGCGCCATTGATGATTTTATTGCGTTCGCCATCCGTCGTGACTTGTGTTTCTTCACCTGATTCGAGGTCAACGACGAAAACATTGTTGTCACGAACAAAGGCAACTAGCTTCGCGTCTGGCGAAAAGGCTGCCAGTCGTTGCTTGCCCGTTTCGAAATCAGACAGTGGACGTGTAACACCGGTTTCAAGGCTGTGCGTGTAGTAGTTGGCGAAGAAGGAATGCCGGTAGATGCCTTCTGTTTCTGTGGTGATGAGCAAATTTGATTCATCCGCTGAGAACTCATAGCCGTCAAATCCCTTGCGAGCATCCTGAAAAACCTGCAGGCTGGTGGCTATGGTGTCAACTGCCTCGCCGGTGCGATACGCATACTTTACGATGGAACTACCTGACTCAGAGCGCTCTAAGCTGGTGTAATGCTTTCCATCGTTCATTGAGCGAACGCCACTGACGTATTCCCCCCTGAATTCCCCGCTTGACCAGATCAAATCGTTGGAAAGCAATTGGAAGGGGAAATCTTGCGCATTAGCTGCGCCGTTGAAGCTCAGTGCGAAAATCAAAGCACAGGCAGCTTGTTTCCTGATGTCGGATGCACAAATGTTTTTCATGTTGTTGGATTTCGAATGGAGAAAGATAGGAAGTTGCCCTTCGTTCGCCGGCATCTAGATGGGTTGAGTTATGTTTGATGGCATGATGGATTTGTGGATAAAATCATTCGAGGAAGAATTTGCGGATGCTTGTACGCTCAAAATGGACCGCGAGAGCCTGGAGCGCGCAGCTTCTGACTATACCGAAGACCTGCATTTTCAGCCCCAAATAGTTGTTGAGCCTACACGAACCAGCGATGTGAGTCGCATTATGCGTTGGGCGAATGAGCGGGGCATTCCCGTCACACCCGCGGGTGCGCTGACTGGGCTGAGTGGCGGAGCATTACCGGTTAATGGGGGCATCGCCTTGTCAACCCGACAAATGAACCGCATCTTGATGGTCGATGAAATCAATCACCAAGTGAGGGTTCAACCAGGTGTGATTGTGCAGGAGCTGCAGGAGCATGTCCAATCCGTGGGGTTGTTTTATGCGGTTGATCCGGCTTCTCGCGGCACGTGCACCATTGGTGGAAACATTGCCGAAAATAGTGGGGGGCCACGTGCTGTAAAGTACGGTGTGACGAAGGATTGGGTCCTCAACCTTGAAGTGGTTTTGGCCGATGGTTCTGTTGTTCGTACGGGTGCTAATACATTGAAAAACAGTACGGGATACAACCTTACATCACTTATTGTTGGAAGTGAGGGCACCTTGGCAATTGTCACTGAAGCGACATTGAAGTTGTTGCCTTGGCCTGCGCACAATGCGCTGATGTTGGTGCCGTTTGCGAGTGCGGAGCGTGCTTGTGCCGCCGTCGCTGAAATTTTCAAATCCGGGTCACAGCCTTCAGCGCTTGAATTCATGGAGCGTTCCGCCATTGAATTGGCCCAAGATTTCACAGGCGACGATTCATTGAAGCTTTTACCAGATACCGCAGCACACTTGCTCATCGAGGTGGATGCCTTTCGCTTTGATGATTTGATGCCACAGATAGAGCGAATTTTGCCTGTCATCCAGAAATGTGATGGAGACGACCCCCTCTTTGCGGACGATGAAGCTTCTAAAAATAAACTCTGGCGTTTGCGACGCGCCGTTGGCGAGGCTGTCAAGTCCAAGAGCATATATAAGGAAGAGGATACGGTTGTGCCTCGCGGAGCATTGCCCCAACTGCTGCAATCGGTCAAGAAGATTGGAAGGGATTTCGGCTTTGAGAGCGTCTGCTATGGACACGCAGGCGATGGAAATTTGCACGTAAACATCTTAAAGCAAGAGATGCCCGATGCACGCTGGGAAGAGGAATTGCCGTTGGCCGTACGTGCTATTTTTGAAGAAGTGATTGCATTGGGAGGAACATTGAGTGGAGAGCACGGCATAGGCTTGGTCCAGAAGCCTTTCATGGACCTTGCCTTTTCGGAACGCGCATTGCAACTGCAGCGCGAAATCAAAAAAGTGTTTGACCCCAAAAACACATTGAATCCAGGTAAAATATTCCCCGAAGCATAATGCGCTGAAATCGTGCGGCTTTCATAAATCTGAATTAGGTTTGTGACCGATTACAAATTCACGACATGGCCAACGATTTATTGAAAGGAAAAAAGGGCATCATCTTCGGTGCATTGAATGACCAGTCCATTGCATGGAAAACAGCACTTCAAGCGCATGCGCAAGGCGCAGAACTGGTGCTAACCAATGCTCCTGTCGCAATGCGGATGGGAGAAATCAATAACCTCTCGAAACTGGTGGGTGATGCTCCTGTGATTCCTGCAGATGCGACAAGTGTTGAAGATCTTACAGCCTTGTTCGAAGGTGCGATGGAACACTTCGGGGGACAGGTCGACTTTGTCCTTCATTCCATTGGCATGAGCCCCAATGTTCGAAAAGGCAAGCACTACACGGATGTCAATTACAATTGGCTGCAAACGACGTTGGACGTGAGTGCGATCAGTTTGCACAAAACATTGGCGGTTGCCAAAAAGCTGGACGCAATCAATGACTGGGGAAGCGTTGTGGCCTTGACGTACATCGCCGCGCAGCGTATTTTCCCGGATTATGGGGATATGGCGGATGCAAAAAGTCTTTTGGAGAGCATCACACGAAGCTTTGGCTACCATTATGGTGTGGCGAAAAAAGTACGCGTCAATACGGTGAGTCAAAGCCCAACCATCACTACCGCCGGAAGCGGTGTGAAAGGTTTTGATGAATTTATCGCCTACAGCGAATCCATGAGTCCACTTGGAAATGCGGACGGCCTCGCATGCGCAGATTATTGCGTTTCACTCTTTAGTGATTTATCGCGATTTGTGACGATGCAGAACCTTTTCCATGATGGTGGATTTTCGAATACGGGAGTAAGCCAGGAAGTCATTTCAAAATTTGAGCCGGAGGCATAATTTTTTGCCTACTGCATGCGAAACCTACGCGTGTGAATCTTCGTATCCATCAAAGCAAGGCGTCTGCAAGGATCAGGTTAAACCGCGTTTTGTTCAATTGATTCAATGGATATTGAGGTTTTAAAATTTGGGGGATCTTCGTTGGCCTCTGCCAACGAAATGCGGAAGGTTTCCGACGTGCTATTGGCACGAAGGCAACAGCAACGCATTGTGGTTTGTTCCGCCATGGGCGGCATCACCAACGATTTGATTCACATTGGACTCAAGGCTTCGCGGGGCGATGCCTCTTTTCGCACTTCCATTGAGGGGTTGGAAAATCGTCACATGCAAGTTGCCCTCGATTTGGGACTTGTTGGCGCAGAAGGTACACTTCCCAGTGAGCTGCAAGCGCGTTTGGGCGAAATGAAAGCGTTATGTGAGGGTCTGTTTTTGATCAAGGAGCTCAGTGACAAGAGCATGGATCAGTTGGTCTCCTTTGGAGAACGAATGGCAGTGCCGTTGGTGGCGGGATGGCTTCGGGTCAATGGACTCAGCGTGCGCCGGATAGATGCTCGGGATTGGTTGGTTACAAATGATGAATTTGGTTCCGCAGAAGTGAACCGGATAGAAACGGACTTGTTAATCCAGGCCGGTGTTTCGGCTGATTTAAATTTTGAAATTCTCATTACAGAAGGATTCATCGGTCGCTCCACATCGGGTGCCACGACGACGCTAGGCCGGGGAGGAAGTGATTACACTGCCTCCATCATCGCGAGTGCCATCCAAGCGAATTGCATGGAAAAGTCAACGGACGTACCAGGCATGTTGACGGCGGATCCAAGAATAGTGGCTGAGGCTAAAATCATCGAAGAGATGAGCTACGAAGAGGCCATGGAATTGTGTCACTTCGGTGCCAAGGTCATTTATCACCCTACGATTCAACCGTTGCGCGAATCCGGTATTCCGCTGATTGTGCGCAGTACCTTTCAGTCCAATGCACCGGGAACCCGAATTGTGCAGACGCCGAAAAGCCAGGTGCTGGTTCGAGGACTTTCCAGTGTCAATCACATTAGCTTGATTACTCTGGAAGGAGGGCACTTGATTGGCAGGCCTGGATTTTCATCACGGATTTTTTCGCATTTGGCAGAATTTCAGGTCAATGTGGTGCTGATTACCCAAAGTTCATCTGAAAACAGTCTGACGCTCGGCGTCGCTGATAGTGATTTGGAAGCGGCTAAGAAGGCCCTTCTTTCAGGGTTGGAGGCGGACATCGCACTCAAGCGCTTGGCGCCCTTAAGGATCGATTCAAATTTGAGCATCTTAGCGATTGTGGGAGGAGGAATGGTAAGTACTTCTGGCGTGAGTGGTAAGGCGTTTCAGGCCCTTGCGGATGCGAAGGTGAATGTTCGGGCAATTGCGCAAGGCAGCACGGAGCGG
This sequence comes from uncultured Flavobacteriales bacterium, assembly GCA_905478895.1. Taxonomy (GTDB): domain Bacteria; phylum Bacteroidota; class Bacteroidia; order Flavobacteriales_D; family Sanyastnellaceae; genus UA16. The sequence goes on from CAJQKK010000156.1 coordinate 8,775, forward strand.
AATATTTCAATTGTTGTCCGGACCAACGATGTCCCCAACGCGCTTCGAGCGCTTCATTTTGGTTTTTTTGAATGCCATGAAGAGAAAAGAATTCATGTTTTTTGCGCTGGCGTTGGGCAAGTAGGTTCGGCGTTCATTGAGCAGATGCAGGCCACGCGGCAACAACAATTGTTGGCGCAAGGGATTGACTATCGCCTGGTCGGTGCGTGCAATAGCAATCGTTTTTTCGAAATTGAAGAGGGTGCGACGGGGATCGCGATTGATGTGGATTCAGGACAACCCCTGGAGTCCATTCGAGATGCATACGATGCATTTCTTGCAATGCCGCTTGAGAACAAGGTGTGGGTGGACAATACCGCTTCGGCGGATGTCGCTGCGTTGACAATTCAGGCACTTCGTGATGGCATTTCAGTCGTGTGCTCGAATAAAATTGCAGCCACCCAATCCATGGACGATTGGCGGTCCATCCAGCTCGCTTCTCGTCCTGGGCGGGTGTTTTTCCAGCATGAAACCAATGTCGGTGCGGCCCTCCCGATTCTAAGAAGTTTGCGCGATATGCTCGCGACCGGCGATCAAATTCAAGCCATTGAAGGAGTGCTGAGTGGTTCGTTGAATTACATTTTCAGTAGCATGGATAACGGTGCATCATTTGAATCAGCTGTTGAGCAAGCAGTAAAACTTGGTTTTGCAGAGCCCGATGCACGGCTTGACCTTTCCGGAAGAGATGTAGCCCGAAAGATCTTAATCCTGGCCCGAACATGCGGGGCTTCACTTGAGATGGATCATGTAGCGATTCAAGGCTTCATGAAAGTGGGGGCGATGGATGCAACGCTTGCTGACTTCATGGAGGACATTGAATCATGGGCAGGCCCCGTCCGAGAGCTCCATGCGCAGGCAAAAGCAGAAGGAAAGCGATTGCGCTATGTTGCCCGATGGGATAAAAAGGGCCAATGTGGATGTTCACTTGAAATGTTGGCTCCCGATCATCCTTTTTATGGCCTTGAAGGCACAGACAATGCCGTTGCTGTTCTATCACTTCGTTACGCTGAACACCCTCTGGTCATTCAAGGAGCTGGAGCTGGAGCAGCTATCACAGCGAGCGGTGTTTTGTCGGATCTTCATGCAATAGGTCAGTCCAAATGAGCAGCGAAGTAACGGTTTGGGCTCCGGCAACGGTCGCTAATTTGAATGTGGGGTTTGACGCGCTCGGCTGCGCTTTGAGCAGCCCGGGTGAACGAATGATTGTGCGCACAACCCAAACCCCTGGTGAAGTACGCATTCGTTCGGTCCACGGGGCTTCCCTGGATTTACATGCAGATCGTAACATTGCTTCTGTTGCGGCAAAGAGTCTTCTTCAGGCCCTCGATAACCCTTGTGGACTTGAGTTGGAACTGTTTAAAAACATCAAGCCCGGAAGTGGAATTGGTTCAAGCGCAGCAAGTGCTGCAGGAGCAGTGGTCGCTGTGAATGAATTATTGAATGCCGGCCTTCGGCCTGACGAATTGCTTCCATTTGCACTGGATGGGGAACAATTGGCAAGCGGTGCACGGCATGCGGATAATGTGGCACCTGCTTTGTTGGGTGGACTTGTGTTGTGTCCGCCTCAAGGAGCTCCGTTGTCGATTCCAATGCCGTTTGATTGGCATTTGGTGATCCTTCACCCACAAATTGAGGTCCGTACGGCAGATGCACGAGGAGCTTTGCCCGAAACGGTTTCAATGTCAGATGCCGTGGTGCAATCGGCGTGGATGGGCGCCTTTGTTGCCGCGTGTTATGAGGGAGATTCTGAACGGGCATTATTTTCGCTGGAGGACCTATTGGTCACTCCACATCGCCAAGGACTCATTCCTTGTTTTGAACAGATGAAGCAAGTCGCACTTCTCGCCGGAGCCCGCGCTGGCGGCATATCAGGTAGCGGTCCGTCTACTTTTTGGATTGCAAAAGATGCACAAGATGCCCAGTCCGTAGGGCATTCGTTAGAGGTTTGTATGACTGAAAATGCGATTCCTTATCACATTCACCACGCTCAGATTGCGCCGCAGGGTGCGCGCATTATCCCATGAAATACAGAAGCTTAAATCAACCGACAACTTGGCGCACCTTTGGCCAAGCTTTGCGTGAAGGATTGGCCCCGAATCGGGGGTTGTATGTTCCTGAAAACATCCCGCTTTTGGCTGATGGTTTCTTGCGTGGCACAACATTGCAAGAGATTGGAATGGAAATGATGAGGCCACTGGTGGGAAGTGATCTGTCAGCAGCTCAGGTGCAGGATATAGTTGAGGATGCATTGAATTTTGAAATTCCATTGGTTCCATTGGAGGAGGGGCTCCAATTGCTCGAGCTTTTTCACGGTCCAACATCCGCATTCAAAGATGTCGGAGCTCGAATGATGTCTCGCTTTTTACAGCAGGTTTCCAGTGAGCGGCTGACCGTGCTTGTCGCGACCTCAGGGGATACAGGATCAGCCGTTGCACAAGGCTTTTTGGATGTAGAAGGAATTGATGTCGTCATTTTGTATCCGAGCGGCAGAATTAGCCACATCCAGGAGCAACAGCTCACCACGGTCGGAAAGAACGTGGTAGCCTTGGAGATTGATGGATCCTTTGATGATTGTCAAAACTTGGTCAAAACAGCATTTCAAGATGAAGCGTTGCAGCGCAGCAGGCCTTTGACCAGCGCCAATTCCATCAATATTGGGCGTTGGCTTCCGCAGAGCATCTATTATGCTTGGGGTGTTGCTCAGGCCAATAAGGCTGTTGATTTTGTAATTCCATCTGGGAATTTTGGAAATGCCGCCGCAGGAGTTTTGGCGCAAAAAATGGGGGTTCCATCCGCTTCATTTCTCGCGGCAGTGAACACCAATGCGAGCATGCAGGATTATTTGCATTCTGGAACGTACACTCCGATGTCTTCGATACCCACCATTTCGAATGCAATGGATGTGGGGGATCCGAGTAACCGACCGAGGCTGGAATGGTTGTACAACGGCAGTGTTTCAGATATGCAGAGGAATTTTTCTGTCGTGTCAGTGGATGAAGAAGCAACCAAGCAAACGATGCACCGCATCAAGAATGAGACAGATGTGTTGGTATGTCCGCACACGGCTGTGGGGATTCATGCAGCTCATCGAAAACAAGAACAGCAGTCAACAAACCATTGCACCGTTGTGTTGGCCACAGCTCACGCTGCAAAATTCGGAGCGGTTGTGAAAGCTGCAACGGGACATGAGCCCATTGTTCCGGATGCCCTTCAATCCTGTTTGACCGAACCAAAGGTGGTCGTGGCACTGCCAGCAGCTTACGAAGCCCTCAAGTCTTATTTGATGGACTCGAACCATTGATTGCGTTTTCAAAGGCTTTGGCCATGGTTTGTATCGCGACGCGCTTCTCTTCATAGGGCAATTCAGCGGGTGGACCCCAAGGAGTTGGGTTTACATCGATGACGAATAATTTTCCTGTTTGTGCATCCCGGAGCGCATCCAATTCGGCGTAGTCAACATGGAGCGAATGCATCATGGTCCCAATGAATTGAATTTCTTGATGATCCAATGCTGTATTTACGGAAATGATTTGCGCGGATGCACATTGATTGGTAAAGCGTGATTCAGCTGCCTTATATTTTTTGTACGCAAGTGGTATGCTCCCTCGGATGAATACCAATCGGTAGTCGAAATGCTGCCCCGTTTCGTCGCTGTTTTTGATGTCAAGCTGGTAAACACAATGCTGCTGTATGTCCGAATCCGCTATCGGTCCATGGATGACTTTTCCATCGTGGCGTGCATTGAATTCGCTTTTGATCACCATTGGTCCTTCAAAAGAGGTGGGGTCTACAGCCATGCCATAGCCAAAAGCAGCCAGGTGCGATCGTTCCAAAGTAGATTTCCGGATGTCGCTGCAATGGGCATTCCACAAAAGCGCAGTTCCATCCGTGATCCAACGAGGAAGCGGAGTGTTTTTTTCGGTTTGATCTTCGAAGCGGATGCAAATTTTGGGGTTGATTCTTGGTGCATTGGTGAGCTCCCATTTTAATTCCATGCAAATTTTGTGCAGTGCACTCCGGCGTGAAGGCAAATCGGGGTATGCTATGACGATGGGAGGGCGCTTCCTTTGAGCGAAGCACATGGAAACAAGATTCAACCGATGCCGCACGTTTTTCAACAAACGTTCAATCCAAGGAGCTTGTCTGGACACGTTGACGCCGTAGCGATTTCGCCTCATTGCAATTCCGATGTTTTAGGCATCCATTTGCGTTGTTCAGATGGGCGGCCACATTCCCTGAGCAATAGATCTGTTTCCCATTTGAGTCCTCGTGCTGGGCTAAACTCTCTAGCATAAAAGATGATTTGAAGATGCAGGTCATTCCATTTCTCCTCGGGGAATAGACGCTTTGCATCCCGCTCTGTTTGGTCTACATTTTTGCCATTGGTCAAGCCCCAGCGGTACATCAAACGATGGATGTGCGTGTCAACGGGAAAAGCGGGAACTCCGAAGGCTTGGGCCATCACCACAGAGGCCGTTTTATGCCCCACCCCTGGAAGTGCTTCCAGCGCTTCAAAGTCAGCAGGTACTTCACCGCCATGAAGTTCTAGCAGTAGCTCAGACAACCGATGAATGTTTTTTGATTTTGCCGGGGACAAACCGCAAGGGCGGATGATGGCTTTGATTTCAGCCACGGAGACATGGGCCATCTTCTTCGCGGAGTCTGCCAATTCAAACAATTCCGGTGTCACTGTATTGACTCTTGCGTCTGTGCACTGTGCAGACAAGAGCACGGCAATGAGCAACGTGTAGGGGTCGATGTGGTCAAGCGGAACAGGAGGATCGGGGTAGAGCTTTTCCAGTTCGTTCATGATAAATTGAACCTTTTCCTTTTTGTTCATGGCGCAATGGATTCGATGCGAACGGAGCTTGATTCTGTGCTGAGCCATTCCCTTCTGGAGGAACCGTTCAACTTGAAGGTGACTTCATTCACCTGATCATCGAACAACTCAAAAAAACCGTCCGAACCAATAGAAAGAGGAAGGGGGGATGGAAAAGCGGGAGACTCCAGGTATATATAGGTTAAATCGAAGTCTATTTCTTTCCCAACGAATGTCCAAAGAAATTCGGAATCGGTTTCTTGGTTTCCTATCCAATGGGCGAGGACATAGTTCTCAATAGCGGAATCGGCATCAGCGGATTCTCTTCTGTCCCCCAGTCGCCAATTGCGCTCTCCACCATCCGCAGCAGAGAGACTGTTCTCCAGGTCATCCGTAAAAACACGCAGAATGCCCTGCCATGTTCGGGTTTCAGAATTCCATTCCAACGCCAATCGGCTGAAATGAAAGTCGTGGAATGAAGATCCGTTGCTCTTCGTCATAGGGGATGCACATGTGAAGAAGATGGCAAATAAGATGCGTCTGGATAGCATGGAACAAAATTAGGGCGTGGTAACTTGCGAGGCATGACGACGGAAGAAAACTTATTGGGTCAGGTGAGCGCTGCCTGGTCACCTGAAAACCTGCAAACCCTCGAGGGGATGCTGGATGGCAATCCGATTATTGTAATTACTGCGCATCGCTCACCAGATGGGGATGCCGTGGGGTCAGCATTGGGGCTGTGGCATTTGCTTTTGGCTTCCGGCGCAAAAGCGGAAGTGGTGCTGCCCGATCGATTCGCATCTTTTCTGGATTGGATGCCAGGAACAGACTCCATTTGTTTTCACCATGAGGATTCGAGTCGAGCGGAATCGATGGTAGCCGAGGCTGATGTGCTATTTTGCCTTGACTTTAATGGGCCAAATCGCGCAGGGAATTTGGCAACTGCCATCGCGTCAAGTAAGGCTCGTCGCGTGATGATTGACCATCACCAAGAACCGGAGGATTTTGCGGAGTTGGCGATTTCAGATCCTACGTGCGGATCCACTTGCGAGATGGTTTGCGATTGGGCATTGGCTTCGGGTCGATGGTCAAGCATGAGCATAGAAGCTGCTAAGTGTTTGTATACAGGGTTGGTCACAGACACAGGCTCCTTCCGCTTTCCGTCTGTTTCAGCACACACCCATGCGGTGGTTGCAGCGCTGTTGCACAGTGGCCTCAACCATGCGGAGGTGCATGAATCTACATTTGACGATCAATCACTCAGTCGCGTGCAGTTGCATGGTTTTGCCTTGAGCGAGCGGTTGAAAATTTGGGGCGATGCAGGCATAGGGGTAATTGCATTGGATTTGGAAGATTTGAATCGCTTTCATTACGTGTCAGGCGACACCGAAGGATTGGTCAATCGAATCCTCGGTATCCGCGGTATTCAAATGGCCATATTTATGCGGGAATCTGACCCTGGTAAGGTTAAGATGAGTCTGCGTTCAAAGGGCGATTTGGATGTTCAGGCACTGGCCACCCGGTATTTTGATGGAGGTGGACATACCAATGCAGCAGGAGGGGTTCTTTTGGGAATGTCCATGGCAGAAGCTCAGGCCAAGGTAGACGAGGCTTTGGATGAATGGATTCTCAACTGACCATGGCAAATCGACGTGCAGGGTTCTTCCATGATTTGAAGTTGCGCTGCGGTGATGTGCTTTGTGTCCTGTTTTTAGGACTTTGTCTGAATGCTTGTGACTCGACTGCCCCCAAGAAAACGAGTCCTGCAGTATCAACGCTCGATCTTCTTGCATTCAACGAGCAGAATGCAAGAATGCAGGCAATGCGGTTGGATTCAATTGCAATGGCTTGGGCCTGGCCGGCAGAAGGGAGTTATTCCAAAACCGGATCGGGTGTTCATGTGTTGCGTCGAAGACTCATCGATGAACGTCGGCGCATTCAGGCGGGTGATACGCTCTACTGGACAGGGAGAGCGTTCCTTTTGGACTCGACTGTTTTATTTGATTGGACAATTGCGAAGCCTTTCTCATTGATTGTGGAAGCCTCCAATTGGCCTGAGGGGTTTCATGAAGTGGGTTTGGAAATGAATGCAGCGGACTCACTGAGTGCGTTAATTCCACCGCACATGGGGTGGGGGTTGTCGGGTTTGCCGCCACTCGTTCCTCAAGAAGCAGCCATGTGGTTTGAGCTCGCTTTTCATGATTGGCGACCTGCGTTGATTTCGCATCCAGCGCCAAAGCAAAAATCAGGTCCTGGCTGGAATGCATGGATTGATGCATTCGAGGCAGGGCATGTGAAGCTGGATTCTGATTGGCTGAAATCGCCTTACCTGGTGGGAGGGGCTTGTATTTCTTGGTTTGATTCGTCGCAACGTTCCTCTGCTGCAGCCTTTCATGAGGGAACACGGGTGGAATTAGCCATGCGCACATTTCGGCCCGATTTTGACGGCCGACCTGCAGAGGACTTTGGCTGGAATCGCTGGTCGTTCGAAGCCGGAGATGATGATCAAGTGTTGCCTGTAATCGAACAATTGATGAGGCAACATCCGAAACGCAATCGCTGGGAATGCCATTGCCCCGTCCATTATGCTTTCGGTCCTGATGGTCTGCCGCAATTGGGTTTACTGCCTGAGGACGTCGTGGGTTTTCAATGGGAGTGGCTGCCTTTGGACGAAATGGCACCTTGAAGGTTTGCTCGCTCAGTTTCCAATCAAAAAGAGGCAGGGGCGTTTGTTCAATTCAGGTTTGGTTTCCTTTCGCCATTCTTCGATGGTTTTGGATTGAATCCATTCCTCTTCCAACGTAATGTCCACCGCCACGCAAAGCTGTTGATCGGAATTGAGCCTTTTCAAGCACTCCGCAAAGGTTGCGTCATTCCGATAGGGAGGTTCCATGAAAATCTGGGTTTCTTTTCTACGCTGAAGGCCGTCATTCATTTCCTTCCAAATTTTGTCCCTGCGCTGCACATCACGCGGCAAGTATCCCTTGAATGCGAAATGCTGCCCATTCATGCCTGAAGCCATAAGAGCGAGCAGGATCGAACTGGGACCTACATGTGGAACCACGCGCCATCCTGCGTTGTGCGCCATGCGCACAGCTGCGGCTCCCGGATCGGCCACGCCTGGTGCTCCGGCATCGGAAAGCAATGCAATGTCTTGGTCGCTTTTGAACCATTGCAGCAAATCCACCAAGTCTTCAGGCTGCGTGTGCTCATTGAGCAAAAAACTTGGTTTTAGATTCGGGTTTTCATCTGGAAAGGCGTCTTTGAGCAATCGGCGTGCACTTCGATCACTTTCAACGATGAGCCGATCGCATTGTTGCAATGAATCGATGGCGCGCTGAGAGAGAACCTCGTGGGGCAGTCGGCAGCCGAGCGTGTTAGGAATCAAGTGGAGCGTTTTCATCGAGATATATGTCTAACGGAGGGCATTGTTGCCTTCATCTGTCCAACGGTCAACCCAATCTTGTGCCGCTGCGTCAAGCATGTCATAGACTCGTTGAAAGCCATCACCCGGACCATAATAGGGGTCGGGCACATCGGTATTCTCAATGAATTGTTCGATATCAGCTGTACCAGGGCTCAAGGCTGAAACGTCAGACAAGTTTTGAGCATCCATCACCAAAATGCAATCAAACGTGTGCAAATCTTGTTCTACTAGTGGGCGTGAACGTTGGGATTCGATGGAGTGACCGTGTCTTCGCATGACTTCACACGACCTTGGGTCGGGAAGATTTCCCTGATGCCAGCCAGATGTGCCAGCGGAATCAACGAATAGTTTTAAGTTCTTTTTTTTGGCGTGAATGCGAAGCAATTCTTCACCAATAGGCGAGCGGCAGATGTTGCCCAGGCAAACGACCAAGACACGCTTCATTCCATTTAGTGAATGGCGAGTTTCTTCTCCAAATCGTCCAAGTATTTTCGGAAGTGCTTATCTGTCTCCTGCAAGTTGTTGACTGTTCGGCAGGCATGGAGAACCGTTGCGTGGTCCTTTCCTCCGCAGTGAAGGCCAATGTTGGCCAGCGAGCTCTTTGTCATCTTCTTTGAGAAGTACATGGCGATTTGCCGGGCTTGAACGATTTCTCGCTTTCGCGTCTTCGACTTCAAGAGCTCCAAGGGAAGGTCAAAGTAATCGCAAACAACCTTTTGAATGTAATCGATGCTGACTTCTCGGGCAGTATTCTTGACAAACTTGTCAATCATTTGCTTCGCTAAATCCAAGGTGATGGATTTTTTGTTGAGGCTGCTTTGTGCAATCAAGGAAATCAATGCGCCTTCTAGCTCACGTACATTGGAAGTAATGCTGTAGGCCAAGTATTCTATCACTTCACGAGGAAGCTCTATGCCATCGGCGTACATCATTTTTTCCAAAATGGCCATACGGGTTTCCAGTGATGGTACTTGCAAGTCGGCGCTTAATCCCCACTTGAAGCGGCTGAGCAAACGTTGCTCCATTCCTTGCATTTCGACGGGGGCTTTATCGGATGTCAGCACGATTTGCTTGCCCGTTTGGTGCAAGTGATTGAAGATGTGAAAAAAGACATCTTGGGTCTTTTCCTTTCCGCTGAAAAATTGAACGTCATCGATGATGAGGACGTCAACCATCTGGTAAAAGTGACTAAAGTCGTTTACGGAGTTGTTCCTGACCGCATCAATGAATTGGTGTGTGAACTTCTCAGAGCTCACATACAGAACCGTGAGTTCTGGATTTTGCTCTTTGATTTCTAGGCCAATAGCGTGCGCTAAATGTGTTTTCCCTAGGCCTGTTGATCCATAAATGAGCAGCGGATTGAAGGAAGTTCCTCCAGGTTTGTTCGCTACGGCGAACCCTGCTGAACGTGCAAGGCGATTGCACTCTCCTTCAATGAATTGTCCAAAATTGTAATTCGGGTTGAGGTTGGAATCAATATTCAACTTGCGAAGACCCGGAATCACAAAGGGATTTTTGATTGGTGTGTTGTGGATACCAGCAGTCATCGCAACAGCTGGGTTTTTCGTCGCCTGGCGATTTGTCATGGGCATCTTCACGGCATATGGGCTCGCGGGTTGTGATCCTGATGCTCCTGAGTTTTCGATGATGATGCTATATTCCAAGCGGGCATCCGGGCCCAATTCTTTATGGATTGTTTTGCTCAGGAGTTGAATGTAGTGCTCTTCAAGCCACTCATAGAAGAATTGTGAAGGGACTTGAATGGTCAAAACCTTAGCTTCTAACCGGACCGGTTTGATGGGATGGAACCACGTCTTGAATGCTTGGCTGCTGATGTTGTCCTTGATTATTTCGAGGCATTTGTTCCAGACGGCTAAGTGATCTTCATTCATGGCTCAGTTGAATTTTTTGATTCGGTTGTGGGTTCGTAGCTGTTCTTTCAACGGTTGGAAAGCAATGTTGATAAGGGAGTGCAAGATTCTGATAAAGTCGCGGAAAAAAAAACGTTTTGACCCTTGACTTTTTCCTTTTTTCAATTTTTGAAAGTCACACTTGAATAATTACACCGAAACAGTCTATAATTATACTTATTTGGTCTAATTAATTTTCATAAAGCACTCACAATGAATGTGTTAATTTCGGCTCGATTTTAGCGGTGTTAATATCTAAGGTCATTTTCTTTCAGCCTTTTTTGAGTAATTGTTGCTGTCAAAACTTCATTGGGATGGTTCATAACTGTAAGATTCGAGTTCGATACGGAGAGACTGATCAAATGGGTCGTGTTCATCATGCTTCCTATGTTCACTATTTGGAGATTGCGAGAATTGAGATGTTACGTGAATTGGGCCATGCTTATTCTGGAATTGAGGCGAATGGCTTTTTGCTGCCAGTCATCGACCTATCAATCCAATACAAGGGCGTTGTCGCCTTTGATGACATTCTTACGGTGGAAACCAAGGCATCGATTAATGGACGGATTCGAATGGATTTCTCCTATCGATTATGGTGTGGTGAGATTTTGGTTGGTGAGGCCGCTGTGCAATTGGCTTGTTTAAGCAAGGCAACGTTGCGTCCTACTGCATTGCCGGATTCGCTCGTGCGGTCCATTCAGACGTGCTAACTCAATCGTTGATGAGTTTCATGAGCGCATCATCATAGCTGCTTACGACAGCATCCCATTGAAATTGCGATGCGATTTCGCGGGCACGTTGCCGGCTTGGCTCAGGATGCTGCGCGATTGCTTGAAACCGCACCCGAATGGTCTCGAAGTCATCTACGAGGAATTGTTCGTCGCACCAATCATCATAGGCATTGCCCTTCCCAAGGAGAGGGACCACGCCAAAGGACATAGCTTCGAGAATACTAATGCCGAAGTACTCTTGTTGCGGAGAGTGAATAACAAAGTCACTGCTGTGCAACAATTCCGCATAAGTTTCACGATTTGGCGCAAATCCTTCATGGATAATATTGCGACGAAATTGGGCGGTTAATCGCCGCAAAATGTCGGGTTCTTTCTCAAATCTCGGACCCATCAAAATCAGCGAAAAAGGCACTGTGTGCGCCTGAAGATGCTGGAGAACACGATAAAAATACTCCGGTGCCTTGTCAAATTCCCAACGGTGGTTCCAAACGATTGTTGGGGGTGTGTTGCAAGGACGCAAGCAGTTGGTTTCAAGGTTCCACTCAATTCCAATGGGAAGTGTCTGTGATTTTTCTGTGAAAGGATGCTCTGTAAATGCTCTTGTGCCGTCTGGCATGGGGTGCATAAAAGTTGCGATAGCACTGAGAAAACGTTTGCGATGAAAATCGGAGTTAAACCATATGGCATCCGCAGCCATAGCGCTCAGGATGTTTATCATTCCGTACGTTCGGTCCCGACCTTTCTCTACGTCGGGGTCCGTTGGGCTCCATGGAAAGGTGATTTGATTTTCATGGAAATATTGAATCACAGGGAGGTGCTGCCAATCCTTTCGCAGCAACCCTTTGAAGGTGGCAACATCCATCATATCTGTGCAGATGATGGCGTCTGGCGTCTCTGTCATAGGTTGGCATTTCCTGGCGAACTCAGCACTTGCACTGTGCATTCGCCATTTCCAATGCCTGCCCGGTAGCGTGCAAAGCGTGATCGTTCGATTGGGCAATGCGCCCCAAAACTTTATGAGTGACTGCGACCAATGCGCATGGGAACCCGTGTGAAAAGGGTCTAAGATTAGAATGTTTAGTTTTTTAGCCATTCAATCAATGCGTTTAAGCGACTTTTTTGGGATTGCTGTTCTTGCAGTTGGGGTTGTCCGGCTTGAACCCATGCCGCATACCAATATATTGAACAAGCTTGAATGGATTGTTTCATTCGATGTTCCACTTGCCCATTCAATTTCCCATGATAGGAGCTGATGAATGCTTCCGATCGCATTTTTTGCCTTGCTTTTCCGCGGATGATGTATGAAAAGGCATTTGTTTCGCCAATTTCTGCCATCGTTTCTTTCTCCGCATTAAATACGAGGTCCAGGCATTTGTGGCTCTCAATGATCACGTCCCAAATGGAATCAACACAGTGGGGATGCCAAGAAATAGGAAGGTCAGGCCCGATAAGATTGTATTCGTTCATATAAGTTTCAGGGAGTTGCGTTTCCCAGAGGGCATGAATGCCTTTTTGACCACTTGCGGCCCCGTCGTAATTTGCAGAAGTGTGCAACGGGACGTGAAGGTCTGCAACATAGTGTGCCAAGTCTACAGCGCACTGGAGAATTCGATGTTGATTTTGAGACCGAAAAGCTTGCACCAATCTCTGGTATTGCCATCCAACATTCCAAGGGCCAATTCCGCGGTCCCGCAGACATTCCTCTCCGTATATAATGATTGCTTCGTCCCATCGAGCGGGAGGCAAGCAATCGGCACTGTATTCTGAGATTCCAAATTCGTCCAGGTCGATGTAATGTTTCTCCGCTTCACCGATGACGGCATGTTTTCTGAGGTCTGCATCAAGCGCATGCTCAACAAGCCAATTGCGGTGCAGCTTGAAAAATTCATGCAAGGGTTCTGGGACGTGTTGAATCGCAACGTCTACAATTTTTCGATGAGCGGCAAATCCCCAACTCATCAGGCATGGGCACAAAATTACCGCAAGCATCCAAACCCCGTAATTCCGCGGGTCATTGCTCCAACGGGAATGTTTGAGGCGATTCTGCCGGGGAAGTTTCAGCGAGTGCATGCAAAGGCACCAAAAATCCATCTTTTAAGATGGGAATGGTCCGCACGTTGTTCGGCGTGAGGCAGTATTTTACATCCTCGTTCAAATTCAATTTTCGCAACCGCCTTCGGTGGGAGGAAGCCTTGAGGAAAGAGAACATGTTGTCCCGCGCCGAGCGATAGATGAATTTGGCCGCAACAGTGCTGTCTTCGTTCGCATGAAATTTGCCGGAACTGATAAGTTGGTCAGCAATGGCGCCTGCACAAATCGTATCCTCCAAATTGAATTTGTCCTTCCATCCAGATCCGAGAATGAGTACATTTTCATTCTGCTCAAGGAGCCACTCGCTCAGTGCGTCTAAATTATTCAAAGCACCAATCACCACTGTCTTCTTATTGGCTGCCATGTCGATCGCCTTTGTGCCATTTGTCGTGGTGAGCACCAATGTTTCACCTTTGAGTTCATTGGCTTTGGCCAAAAACGCAACGGGACTATTGCCCATATCAAATCCAGGTACAATCTCACCATTGCGTTCAGCGGCAGCGATGTATCCCTTGCTCTGCCATTCTCGGGCTTCATCTACTTTGGCGACGGGTTTGATGCGGCGAACGCCATTCTCAAGTGCCGTACAAATCGCTGAAGTCGCTCTTAATACGTCAATCACGACCACCAATTCGAATCCTGACTCGTAAAGCGCATAGTCGGCGGGTGAAAAGCAAATTTCAACGTGATTCATGGGGTGTTTCATCTGGATTGCGAAGGCGGAGAGCCAATAAACTTAGATACTCGGGGAGCTTTCCAATCCGAATATACGGCATGAATGCAAATCAACCCTTTGGCAGAAAGCCAGGACGCACAATGCGCGCAGGAATGGCTTTCTTGCGAATGCGGATGTAGACGATTTCATCGAGTGACCCCGCATCACGAAGAACGTACCCCATCGCAATTCCATATCCCAGTGTTGGCGATTGTGTGCCACTCGTGATGCGCCCAATGATCTCACCGTCAGCAGATTCGATCCCATAGCCCTGCCGTGGGATTCCACGTTCTTGCAATACAAGCCCCCTCAGCAATTCTTTTGACCCCGATTCTTTCTCTTCAGCGAATCGATCGGCATCCACGAACTTCTTGCTGAATTTAGTGATCCATCCGAGGCCTGCAGCAATGGGGGATGTAGTGTCGTCAATGTCATTGCCATAAAGGCAAAAACCGGCTTCCATGCGCAAAGTGTCGCGCGCACCGAGGCCACATGGCTCGACCCCCGCATCGAGGAGCGCATTCCAAACCGCTTGGGCTTGTGCGTTGGGAAGGTAGATTTCGAACCCGCCAGCGCCTGTGTATCCCGTGGCGCTTAACAAAACGGTTTTTCCGCCCACGGTGGCCGTCTGAAAGGTGTAATAAGCCATGTCACCTATGCCCGCCTCGTTCACCAGTGGCTGCAGGTATTCTGCGGCATTGGGTCCTTGGACTGCAATCAATGACCATTCATCAGATTCATCGGTGACCTCAGCATTCCAGTGATTGTTAGAAGCAATCCATTCCCAATCTTTTGCACGGTTTGACGCGTTGACGACGAGTATGAATTCATTCTTATTGAGGCAATAGACGAGCAAGTCGTCCACAATGCCGCCTCGTCCATTGGGCATGCAGCTGTATTGAACCTTGCCTGCTTCGAGCTTGCTGGCATCATTGGTTGTGATCCATTGAATCAGTTCAAGTGCTTCGGGGCCTTTGATTCGGAATTCCCCCATATGGGAGACATCAAACATTCCGCATGATTCGCGAACAGCGTTGTGCTCTTGAATGAGTCCAGCGTAGGAAACGGGCATGTCAAAACCGGCAAAGGGAACCATTTTAGCTCCGGCATCGATGTGGTTTTGGTGGAGTGCTGTTTTCGAGACAGCGGAATGTGTTTCGTTCATAGAGGCGAATTTACTTCGAGTTGGAGGCTTGGTGCGTCAGGAATTGAATTTCTTGGCGCACCGCAGAAGGTCCCAGCGTCATTAATGCGTCTAGGATGGAGCATCCGGGGATGAAACCATTCGTTGATTCAAAAAGTTGGGTGTAACGTTCAAATCCCCATCCCGCCCCCGCCAATGCCGATTTGCTCCTGAGATCAATGGGCGAATGCGCAAACGCGGGTGGGGTTTGGTTGGAAGGCTGGAGGTCCCAATTGCATTGTTGGGCGACCCAGTCGATTGTGGCGCGATTGAACGCGGACAATGGCTTGGAATTCTCATTTGATGCGGGCAAAAATGCATGCCAAAGCGCACGCAAGTCCTCTTCGAAATGTTCGAAAAATGGGGCGCCGCCATATGCCGATTGTAAGGTGCGAAAGGAATGAACAGGCCGAAAGTGGGGAGAGAGCAAGGGCGGCAGTTCCGTGTTGTTTGATTGCTTTTGGATGGGAAATGACAGGTGGATTCGTCCACTGGGCCCGCTGATGATCATTCGATTGCGCAAGGTTTGCTTCGCAAATTTGGTTTGTGGCTCGTAGGCAAATTCACCCCCATGGCATTGGGTGGCAAGGAACCACCAATGCAAAGGCGGAAAAGGAACCAAAGGCAGAACCGCTGTCATTGAACCGAACGGAACATGCGATCCCAGCGGATTTTGCTTTCACCGTGTTGGGCTTCATTTTGTTTCGAGAACCAGATGAATGAAGCGTGGCCTACGACGTGGGTTTGCGGCACGAATCCCCACATCCTTGAATCTGCTGATCGGTGCCGATTGTCTCCCATCATCCAATAATAATCCAGCGCAAATGTGAAAGATTCACGCATCACGCCATCGATGAATACCTTGCCTTCACGCATTTCCAAATGGTGTCCTTCGTAGGTGGTGATGGCTCGTTGGTAAAGCGCTAAGTTTCGGGCGTTGAGGTCGACGGTCATTCCTTGATGGGGCAGGGTAATGGGGCCGAGGTTGTCCGGATCCCAGAGATCGAATTCAGGACTAGAAGCATTCGGGAAGATGGAGAGCGAACCCCGGTGTTGGGACATGTTCTTCCTCACGACTGATTTGGCCAATTCTCCGCTGCTCAGGATTTCAACCTCAGAAGATGTGAGGGCCATGACGACCTCAATCGCATCACCGTTCATTTTTGCGGGGCCAAGGTCAACGTTGGTGAGGTTCAAGCCGGCAATGGCGCGACGAGCGTCAAGCTGGGACTTAAAGGTCACGGTATATTCGTATTGCACTCCGGCAGGTGGTTCGATGGCTTCGCCATTGATCTGCAATACCCCGTCTACCACGGATACTGTTTCGCCCGGAAGCCCAACGCATCGCTTGACATAATTTTCTGTTTTGTCCAATGGTCTTCCTTTGATTCCATAGCGCTTCTCCAATTGTGCCCTTCCCAGGGCGTCATAACGCGCAGGATTCTCCAAGTATGTTTCAACGCTGCCTTGGGCGCTGGCGATGCCTTCACGACGTAAAATGCTGTAGTAATCATGTCCGGACAGGTTCTGGTCGACGACGATCGTGTCTCCATGGGGGAAGTTGAAAACGACAGCATCGTATCGCTCCACACTGCGAATCCCAGGAAGTCGATTGAATGGCAGCGCAAACCACTCAAGGTAACTCGGCGTCATTCCGCCGGGAATTACGTTGTGAATGAGTGGAATGGAAACGGGCG
>CAJQKK010000157.1 GCA_905478895.1 uncultured Flavobacteriales bacterium
CGGCTGCAGTGGTTCCGGATTTGCCGGAAGGCTACACCGTCGAATGGCCTGACGGGTCTACTGAAACCAACTGGGAGGTGCTCGATGGAAGCGTTTACGACGGAACGGAGATTTGCTTGGACTACACAGACCCTTATGGATGTGAAACCAATACCGTTTGCACGTATCTGTACATTGGATTGCCGCCTACGATTGAGGCAGAACCCATTCTGGAAGACGGCGAATTTTTGACCATGTGCCCAGAAGTGGAGTACGATTTTGATTTAAGTGCTCAAACGTGGAACGGGACTGCATGGCAGGATGGTGCGGGAGAATACGAATGGTGGGTTGAATGCCCAGACACAACCATTTACTTCGGTGATCCGCAGGATGCAATGACAGTAGTGAGTTCGATGTTGAATCAGAATTGCTGGGAATACGGCATTACGCTGGTAGGATCTGCCATCAATCCGTGTGCGGTTGGAGGAATTCGCCAGGAGTGGGACGTGCTTGTTGATTATTGTGAGCTTACCATTCCCAATGTCTTTACCCCGGATTATGGCGATGACATGAATGAGAGTTTCTACATCACAGGGCTGGAAGTCTATGAGGATGTCTACATGCGCATTTACAACCGTTGGGGTCAAGTCGTTTATTCGAGCAATGCATATGACAACGAAGATGCATGGAGGCCGAACAACGATGAGACGGGAACCTACTGGTATACCATGTTGTTGCCGAATGGATTCGAATACTCAGGCGCAGTGACCATCTTACGCGACTGACCGCAGGCTTTCAATCCAACGAAATTGGCCAAATCAAAGACGCACTACGTCTGCACTTCTTGTGGGCATGAATCGCTGCAATGGGTAGGCCAGTGTCCGGGCTGTAAAGCTTGGAATACGCTGGAGGCGTTTACGGTCAAAGCATCTACGCCCGGTCAACGGGCTGTGCAATCAGCGGGGAAAGGCCTGCAGCCGGTGCAAGCCAAACCTTTGGCGGATGTCAAAGTGCTGGAAATGGACCGGATGTCCACCGGCGATCCAGAACTCGATCGCGTACTCGGAAAAGGGGTGGTGCCAGGAGCGGTGATATTGTTGGGAGGTGAACCGGGCATTGGCAAGTCTACGCTCATGCTTCAGTCGGTGCTGGCGATGGCGAAGAATTCAGAGCGTATCCTTTATGTGGCTGGTGAAGAAAGCCCAGAGCAAGTGCGCATGCGTGCCGAGCGTTTGGGCGATGTGCCACCGGCACTCTTTGTTTTTCCAGAAACGGATGCGCAAGCGGTCTTGCGGGAATTGGAGGCCAATCGACCCAGCGTTGTGATCATTGATTCTATTCAAACGATGTTTCTTCCCGAAGTGGAATCGGCGCCGGGGTCTGTCTCGCAAATACGAGAGGCATCTGGAGCGTTCACTCGCTTCGCCAAGCAGCACAACGTCCCCGTCTTTTTCATTGGCCACATTACGAAGGAAGGGTCACTCGCAGGCCCCAAGGTGTTGGAACATATGGTGGATGTCGTACTTCAATTCGAAGGGGAACGTCACCATGCTTACCGCATGTTGCGCGCCGCGAAAAACCGATTTGGGACAACCGCTGAGCTTGGATTGTATGAAATGCGAGGATCGGGGTTGATTCCAGTGGACCACCCTTCGAATGCATTGCTGGGCCAAAGCTCTGACGAAGATTCACTGAGCGGAACAGCTATTTCAGCTGCGATGGAGGGCGCTCGTCCAATGTTGGTTGAAGTCCAAGCGCTCGTCAGTTCTGCTGTTTATGGCACACCGCAGCGTTCGGGCACTGGCTTTGACTTGCGCCGGCTCAATATGCTCTTGGCGGTGCTTGAAAAGCGCTGCGGATTCAAATTGGGCACACAAGACGTTTTTTTGAATATGGCTGGGGGATTGCGCATTCAAGATCCTGCCTTGGATCTCGCGGTGGTAGCAGCCATTTTGAGCAGCGTGTTAGATGTCCCACTGCCATACGGAACGGTGTTTGCAGGTGAAGTGGGATTGACAGGAGAGATACGTCCTGTGCCTCGGATGAATCAACGCATGGCAGAGGCTTCCCGCTTGGGCATGAAGCGGATGTTTTACAGCGGGCATGCGCGCAACTTGGAGATGCCCAAAACGGGCAGCATGGAGTTGATTGGCATCCGGCAAGTAAGTGACTTGCACGGCAAGCTGTTCTGAATGGCGGTTTCCGCGCTACTTCTTCCCTGCGACGATTACGACAAACTCTCCTCTCGGTTCATGCGCCTTGAAGTGTTCAATGAGCGCAGGTGAATTACCGCGCAACGTTTGTTCGTGCAACTTGCTAATCTCACGCGAGCAGGAGATGGCACGCGCTGGACCGCAATGCTCGCCGATTTCTTCGAGGAGTTTGATGATCCGATGAGGGGACTCGTAAAAAACCACCGTTCGCTCCTCATTTGCCAGGGCCGAAAGGCGTTTTTGACGGCCTTTTTTGTGGGGCAAAAACCCTTCAAAGACAAATCGATCACAAGGGATACCGGAGACGACCAAAGCCGGCACGAATGCGGAAGGCCCGGGCAGGCAAATGACAGGGATGTCATTTTCAACGCAAGCGCGAACCAACAAGAAGGCCGGATCGGAAATGCCCGGTGTGCCTGCGTCAGAGCAGACACCCAAGGTTTGTCCAGCCTGCAAAGCGCTAATCCACCCTGGAATTCCGCGGTGTTCATTGTGTTGGTGGTGGGCTTTCAAAGGCGTATCGATTCCAAAATGCCGCACCAATTTGCCCGTCGTGCGCGTGTCTTCTGCCAAGATGTAATCCACTCGCTTCAAGGTCTCTATAGCCCGGGGCGCGAAGTCCAGCAAATTACCAATGGGTGTCGGGACGAGGTAAACCGCTCCCTGTTGCATTTCAAAATCTGACATGGTCACGCAAATAAACGACGCAGGCGCTGTAAAAATTCAAAGGCAGCCCCATCCTCATCGTCCCAATTTACCACAACCGTTGCATGCCGCTCCACATGTTCAACGGCGGCTTCAAAGGAATTTACAGCTTCGATTTCAGCACAAATAGCGAGCAATTTGGGAACATCTCCCCCAAATAAATCGCTCGCAAACCGCACCCGGTCATTGATGCTGAGCGTGCTCTGGATGGAGGCAATGCGTTGCTCACTTATGGCTTCAGCGATGCTGGGCCCTGGATCTGCGCTGGTCGACTCCATGCTGATGACCGGGGTGCTTTCGTCTGGGATTTCGGGAAAAACGATTTTCTCAACCGGCTCTTCAGGTCGCTGGTGCGCGGCAAGCGTCACCGCTTCCAGCGCGAGATGCAGTGCATCTTGTAATTGCTTCCAAGCCATGGGATTAGCAGGTTGCTGCAACAATGTCTCTTTGGCGGATTCGATGTGCTCGAGGGCTTTCTCTTGAAAATTCATGGGAGCAAAATTAGGGCTGGTCCGAAGACCGACGGAATAGGGTTTTGAGCAATTCTTTTTCGCGTTGTAGGTTTTCTCGGCGGTGGTTTTTTTGCGCGTCACGATCCCAGCGGTAGTTCGGGTCGTCCACCGTTCCGGTCATGGCAATGAAAAATTGTTGACCGAGGCCATCATCTTCAATAAGGCCAAACTCGTCATTGCGGGAATTCCTCAAATCACGCATGGCAAAGCCAAGGGTATAATCCAACGATTCGTTGAATCCGTAGGAACCTTCCAATGAAATATTCATTGCGGATGATCGAATGTCTACTTGCGGCAATTGCACGGATTCATTGGAAATGTAAACCGCGGACTCGAGGTCTTCGAGTTCGACATATTTCAGCCGGCTTCGAAGGTCATTGGGATCGACGAGTGGGGCCATCATCCGATTTTCTTTCAAGTAATCGGCGATATCATCAAAGGCTTCGAGATTTTTCAAGGTGCCGCCCGAAATCGAAGCGGTTCCCAAAACATCCAGCGTTTGCGGTTGCCAAGTCAAATCGTCAAGCCACTGAAACTGAACAGAGCCCGTGGCCCCAAACGTTCCGGTGAGGTGTTCTGCACGCAAAGTCTTCTGGTCAAAATCATTGAAGGCGAAAAAGAGCTCATGCAAATCGCAACCAGCGAGGGCAGGATGTGCGATGACAACTGCTTTCTGAGGGGATTGAAATTCGATGGAAGCATCACCGAGCAAGGTTCCGCTCAAGGTATTTGCAGAGAAACGTGAAAGACTCCAACGGTTGGGAGTCAATTGCCCATTGGCCGTTACATTTTCCATGGCCCACAGCCCATATTGGAGGTGACCAATTTTGGCTTGCACCGTCCAGTCTGTTCCCTCGGGCAACCGCATGGAAGCGAGGCCAATGGCATTCTCCGGCGCATTGCTTTCGGCGGTATACACCCAGTGATCCAACGCCACAGAGAGTTCTAACTGAGAAGTTCCTTCCTGAAGTTGGGCCATCGGCCGGAGCATTTTCACTTGGCCCGTGAGTGGAATCCCGTCCCATGAAGCCATTCCAGTTGCTTCGAGTCGCTGTTCGCTATCGATTTCGCCCTCGCCTGAAAATGACCAGGGCGTGCCTTTGAATGCACCTGCCCAGGCGTCCGCATGCCAATCGCCCTTCACGTTCCAGGCTTTGTTGCCCGCCGGGCTGATGGAAGCATTCCAGGTCAGGGTTCCGGACTGGGGCCGTTGGCCTTGCCATTGAATGGGCTCCGGCATCTCGATCCATCGCTCCCAATCAATGTTACCGGCGCCTTCCGCATCGAAAGAACCCCGCTGAGGAAGAAAGTCATGGACCTCTCCTTGCCATTCCAATCCCGACGCGGTGATTTCCAACACGGGCAGGTCCGCACGCCATTGTCCCTTCTCGTATTTCAACCAAACGTTTCCGCCGGCATCGAGGTTCAAATCGAATGCTTCTTCACCTGCAAAAGGAACCACCCAATGGTCCGCGGCGACGCGCCAATTGGACTTGAATACGCCTCGTTCCCAAGACCAATTGCCATCGGCTTTTGCTTCGGTTTGCAACCGGTCCCATGGACGGGGCAAATCAATGAGCCGGAGCACGTTGCTGATCGCGAGTTGATCGGTTTGGCCTGTGGCCGTCCATTCGGAGGAGGCATAGGTCAATTCAAGTTGCCAGTTGGCTCCCATCCATTCGGCCTGTTTCATGGACAGACCCAACTGATTGATGTCAGCATCATATTCGCACGTCGCCTCCCATCGGAGGGGAGAAGAAGTGCTCCATTCTGGGGAATTGAACCGGTCCATTTGGCCGAAACCGGACGCGATCATTGCCGAATTGGACCATTCGAGGGATGCGAATGCTTCTGCAATTTTGATTTGGCGATTGCCAACCATCACCGATGAATTCAATACCGCCAATTCATCGATGGCAAAAAGCGCCGTTTTTGTGGAGTCTTCGGAGGACTTCCAAACGTCGGTATTCCACTTTCCATTGCGGCCTTGTAAAAGTTGAACGTGCGCACCGTCAAGACGCAGCGCTTGCAACTGGTACTGGCCTTGGAGGAGTTTCCAAGCATTGCATTCCAAGGCCAACTCTTGGGCTCGGAGCAGGGTATCGGGGCGATTGGCTGAACCCAAGACGTGGACATTGGATAGCACCAGTGACACATGAGGAAATGAAGACCAGACGTCAAGGTGAACGGATTCGATGTGACCATCCGTTTTTAAGCGTTCCGACAAAGCCTTTAGAATCGCGGCCTCTGCTTTGTCTTCGTTCTGGAAAAGCCAATAAGCGCTGCCTCCTATTGCCAGTGAGAGGGCAATGAACAAAAGGAGGGCAAAGGATTTAATTTTTCGCATGATCAGCCATTCGAAGCTACAGACTTGAACGATGCTCCGTGCACAAGCATTGTGTGGGATGTGCACACATTGCCGTGGAAGACGCATCTTTGTGGTATGAAAAAGCGGACATTCATCAAATTGGCGGGAACAGCAGGTGCAGGAATATTGATCGCTCCTTTTGCGAGCTGCGGGACGAATACGGCGGATGCGCCAAAGGTCAAAGGCAGCAGGCCGCGTCCTTTTTTGTTCGAGCAGGAGCCATTGGGGTATGATTTTTCAGCGCTAGCGCCTGCGATTGATCCGGTTACCATGGAAATCCATTACGGCAAACACCATGCCGGCTATGTCACCAAATTGAATCGTGCTCTGCTGGCCGCTGGTGGTGCGAAGGGCAATCAGACGTTGGTGGAACTGCTGCAAACGTTGAAACCGGAGGATACCGCGTTGCGCAACAATGGCGGAGGTCATTACAACCATACGTTCTACTGGAGAACCCTAACTCCCGGCGGTGCAATTGCGCCAGAAGGGGATTTGAAAAAGGAATTGATGGACACGTTCGGCTCGCTGGACGGATTTCAAACGGAATTTGCAACGGCAGCAGCGACGCGTTTTGGATCTGGCTGGGCGTGGTTGATGCGCGATGCCAGCGGAGCGTTACGGGTGACAAGCACCCCCAATCAAGACAATCCTCTTATGGCAGGAGTTCTAGAATCCACGGGTACGCCGTTGCTCGGCATCGATGTTTGGGAACACGCCTACTACTTGAATTACCAGAATGACCGGAAAGCCTATATCGCGGCATTTATGGAACGCATCAACTGGGATGTTGTTGCAGCCAACGACCGCGCTTGAGCGCTAGTCCAAATGGTTCGGGCTTCTCCGCGTCAAAGTGTTGGACAAGGTCACTCCGCCCTTCATTAGCAATTGACGGAAGGCTAGATTATTCTCAGGCTTCAATATGTACGTCTCTTTTTCCAGTGGATTTTCCGAACGTGCCTCGAAAGATCCGCCCAAGACTTCTTGCCAGACCGCCAAAGCATCTTCACTGGATTCGAACGCGTAAATTTTAACCTCGTCTTTCCAGCGGCGGGCAAGAACGATTTGGTACTGGCCATTGTCAC
>CAJQKK010000158.1 GCA_905478895.1 uncultured Flavobacteriales bacterium
TTCCATCAGGTGGGTTGTACTTAAACCTGCATAGAAAGATCCAGGTTTTCGGATGAAAATTCCCAAATCCAGATCAATTGCACTCGAGCTCGTTTTGTTATTTGGAATTGCTTGGTCTTGCGTGTAGTCGTCAATAGCAATCCATTCGTTTCCAAGTGTTTTTGAAAACATTGAAGCCGCCATGCCCAAGCTCACGATGGCACCATTCGACAGTGGCTCGAGGTGATACGCATACCCCAACTTCATCAAAGTGTTCGTCTCCTGTCCCAGAGCATCGGAGTATGCGCTTAGCATTACACCGCCTTTTAGGGCATCCACAAACGTATGGGCTGTGAGCATGCTTGTGTTGGGATCACGATCCAAACCTTCCCACTGGTTTCGGTATGTTCCCGATACGCATGTGAGCTCACTGTTGCCAGCTACCGCTGGATTGAATGCGGCAGGCTCCATGTACCACTGTGTGAATTGCGGGTCCTGTTGGGCAATCGTTGTGGAGACGATGGCCACAGAAAAGCTCGCGAGTAGGAGGATTCGAGTCATGTTAACTAGTTGATTATCAGCAGGTTTTTCTTAAAGCATAATCTGCTCAAGAACGCTAATATAGAGAAATTCTAAAACTTGTGAATATCAATAGGATAATTCTCAATCGCAAGGCGACTTTTAGGCCAACTTTTTAAAGGTTTCCCACCATCGTTCTGGGAGCTTTCCTTGGGTCGCTTCGATGTAGTCTTCATGTCCGCAGCTCACCAAATGGGATTTTCGTTTGTGGTTGCCTTTCTGTGGTGGATAAGGGACTTCCATCCACCAGCGGTCGCTTCGTGGACTCTTGTGAAATATAACGTCTTGATTCACTTCATCGAGATCAATGACGTATTTCGTGTATTCGTCCAAGCTGCACTTTGGAATGTCTGCTTTCTGCGCATAAATTCCATCCAGGGCATGCCAAATCAATTGGGCCATCAATTGTGCTCCGAGATTCCGCTGGTCCAAATCGGGGTTGTGTTCGAAAAAACCAATGCTCTTTACGCGATCGCTCATTCCTGCATAGCGAGCAAGTTGGCATGCTGTTACAGCGTCAAGCCCATTGGGCCCTGCTTCACTGTGAGCTGCATGATCACTGGCACGGATAGAGCTGGCATCAAAGGAAACCAAATCCGCATCTCGGAGGATAGGTTCCATGCGATGAGCTCCTGACATGACGTTTCCCAAACGTTCGGATTTGAACTGCATTTTTTCCAGCAGTTCAAGGGTGTCCGGATCAGTGAGATAGCCTTGGTGACCGATGTTCGTGTAGTCAAATAAATAATTGGGCTCATGAAGAATGATGTCGTTCATGAAATTCCTGGAATTCGAATCGTCGGGATCTGCCCCAAAGTCCAATCGAGCATCAATGGTGACCATCTCAACGGACTGCCCAAACGGCTCGAGTGCTCGGTAGAGGGCCGACGTCCAATTTTGACCGCCGCCAATGACAACGGGTATGATGCCCATTTGCATGAGTTCCGCCGATACCGACTGAACGGCCGCAGCGGTGTCTGCTTCGGTAATTCCAGGGCGCAAGTCACCTAAGTCAACAGTGGCCCCCCAGTGATGGTGGGGAGTAAGGCGGTAAAGGCACTCTCTTATGCTTTGCGGAGCCCCGGCACACCCTTCGTTGTCGCCGCTTTTCCTGCCGTCCATGACCCCAAACAACACCACTTTGACGCCCTCCAGCTCCGGCTGATGATCAAAGCGATGCACCTCCATTCGATCCGCGATCCGCTGCGACCCATCCGCATTGGAGTAATGCGGGGTGTTGACCGATTCGAAAAGGTCATAAATTCCTTCCAACATAGCCGCAATATCGCGGCAAAGGCAATGGGTTTTTTCTCCGTCGTTTGAAGGTTGCTGACACTCAAACGGGGATTATTCGCTCAGCTTTCAGCCCTTTTTTCGCTTGCGCGGTGGGCGCTTCGCTGCTTCTTCAATCAATTCTTGGGCACGCGCCCAATCAATGGACATGGGCTCTTCCGTTTTCGGGATTTTGACGTTCTTTTTGCCCGCCTTGATGTAAGGACCGTAACGTCCTTCCAAAATCCGAACCGTCTCGTCTTCAGCAAAGACTTTAAGCAATGCTTTCGCATCAGCGGCGCGTTTGGCCATGATCAATTCGATGGCGCGCTCCAGCGTGATGGTATGCGGATCATCGCCGTCGTCTGCCTTAATCGAAACAAAGCTTCCATCGTGTCGTACGTAGGGCCCAAATCGTCCAATTGCCGCTGTGACGACCTTCTCTTCAAGCGCTCCCAATTTTCGCGGGAGCTTGAATAATTCGAGCGCTTCCTTCAACGTGATGCTCTCTAGGCTCTGGTTTTTTAGCAGGGAAGCGAATTCCTTTTCCTCATCCTCGGGATCGCCAATCTGCGCCATTGGGCCGTAGCGTCCAATGCGCACGAGAATGGTCTTACCGCTTTCGGGGTGTTTGCCCAAAATTCGCTCTCCAGAGGCTCGTTCTGCGTTTTCGCGTGTCTCGTCTACGTCTTTTTTGAATCCTTTGTAGAAGGAGCCCAGCATGGTTCTCCAATCCATTTGACCTTGAGCAATTACGTCGAATTGGCCCTCCACATCCGCCGTGAAGTTGAAGTCCATGATCTGGTCAAAGTGTTGGATCAAAAAATCATTAACTACGATTCCAATATCGGTCGGGAACAGCTTGGATCGCTCCACGCCGGTGTTCTCTGTTTCCGTAGAGATTGACACCGTTTCTTTTTCCAAGGTGATGAGTTGAAAGTTGCGTGGCGTTCCATCGCGGTCGCCTTTTTCCACATAACCTCTTTTTTGGACCGTGCTGATGGTAGGGGCATAGGTTGAGGGTCTGCCAATTCCCAATTCTTCCAACCGCTTGACGAGGCTCGCCTCCGTGAAGCGCGGGGCATGCTTGGAAAACCGCTCTGTCGCAACAATGGTCTTTCGAGGAAGTTCTTGCCCGGTGGTCATGGCCGGCAGTCGGTTGTCTTTGTCTTTGTCTTTGTCCTCCTCGTCATCATTCCCTTCGAGGTAAACTTTCAAAAAGCCATCGAATGTGATGACTTGCCCTTTTGCCATGAACGTCTCCGGACGGGTGGAAACTGAAATAGTAGCAGTGGTGTTCTCCAATTTGGCATTTGCCATTTGAGAGGAGATCGCACGCTTCCAAATTAAATCATAGAGCCTTTCTTGGTCGCGTTCCCCGGTAGTTGCATTTTGGGTCAAATCAGAAGGGCGAATCGCTTCGTGTGCTTCCTGCGCTCCTTTTGCCTTCTTACCGCGATACTGCTGGGGGTTGGAATAATGGTCCCCGAATGAAGACGTGATGAAATTCTTGGCCTGTTCGATCGCATCATCACTCAAATTTGTGCTATCAGTACGCATATAAGTAATCAACCCGGACTCATACAATGATTGGGCAACACGCATGGTTCGACTCACAGAGAAGCCTAGTTTGCGAGACGCTTCCTGCTGCAGCGTCGAAGTGGTGAATGGCGCAGTAGGCTTCCGGGAAGTCGGTTTGGTCTCAATGGAATCCACCGTGTGCACCGCTCCGATGCAGTCATTCACAAATGCAGTTGCTTCCTCCTCGGTGCCGAATCGCTTATTGAGCGGCGCTTTTACCCCCATTTTATCTGCAACGAATTCACCGACCACTCGGAAATCCGCCTTTGGCTTGAACAAGGTGATTTCCCGTTCCCGCTCAACAATGATGCGCACAGCCACAGATTGAACACGTCCGGCACTCAGGCCTGGCTTGATTTTTCGCCACAGCACTGGGCTGAGGTCAAAGCCAACCAGGCGGTCAAGGATACGCCGCGCCTGTTGGGCATTTACGAGATTTACATCAACCTCTCGTGGCCGTTCAATGGCCTTCAGAATCGCCTTTTTCGTTATTTCGGAGAATACGATGCGTTTGGTTGCTTCAGGCTTTAATTTCAATGTTTCCGCTAGGTGCCACGATATGGCTTCCCCCTCGCGGTCCTCGTCCGTCGCGAGCCAGACAATTTCCGCTTTACTCGCCGCTTGTTTCAGCTCCTTGACAAGTTGCTTTTTGTCATCGGACACGACATAGTTCGGTTCAAAACCATCTTCTACGTTTACGCTTTCATTGCCCTTGGAGAGGTCTCGGATGTGACCGTAACTCGATTTTACTACAAAATCTTTCCCCAAATAACCTTCAATGGTCTTGGCTTTTGCAGGCGACTCGACGATGACTAGATTTTTAGACATGAAATGCGTTTAAATAGGATTGCAAAGAAAGGGATGGAATTCGGAT
>CAJQKK010000159.1 GCA_905478895.1 uncultured Flavobacteriales bacterium
GGAGAACCCGATCCTGGTGCCGCCAGTGCATTTTGCGCCAGTAGCATTTTCCTCAATGCAACGAGCGCGAACTGCTCGGACCAAGCCACGTTGACGTGGACCGGCGGCTACAACCTACCGGGTGATTTTGCAGGTTATGAGATATGGATCAACGAAGAAAGTCCGACAGGAAGTGGCAATTGGTCGGGGCTTCAAATGGTTCAAACCCTGGACGGAAGCATTGGACAATGGGTCTTTGAAGAAGGAACCTTCGGCTCTACTTTCCAATTTCACGTTGCCGCCCAAACTACGGATGGCTCTTCCATTCTCTCCAACGTGCGCACCTTGGATTTCAGCTATCCCGGCGCGCCCGCATTTACGTCACTCCGCCGCGCAACCGTAAGCGATAGCGGCGCGGTCAATGTGGTCGTGGACTTGGATCCCAACTGCACAGATGTTCACGCTTACACCCTCCAACGCAAACGCACAGAAGACCCGGCTTATTTCGACCTCGAGACGTTAGAAGGTGTGGCGGGCATGACCTTGCAATTCCAAGATGTGACGGCCGAGACGGATGCGATGAGTTACCAGTACCGCGTCCAAGTGTACAATGACTGCGGCGATTCAGTCGGCGCGTCCAATGCGGCGGCGACCGTCCACGTTGAAGGCATTTCGGATTATGAACTCCTCAAGAATACCCTGCACTGGACGGCGTATGCAGATTTCCCAGGAGCCACAGCTGGTTACCGCATTTATCGCCAGACCAACAGCGGAGGCAGCACAGAGGTATTGACCCAATTGCCATCGAGTGTCTTGACCTTTGAAGACGATGTGAGCAACATGCTCTTAAGCCCGGGAGATTTTTGTTACATCATCGAAGCCACAGACTCGAATGCTGGGCCAGACGGCGCCATCAATTATGCCCTCTCCAACAAACTCTGCCTAACACAAGAACCTGTGATTTGGGTGCCCAATGCCATGCTTGTCGGTGGATATAATGATGAATTTAAACCGGTAATCAGCTTTGCCGATTTTGCCAATTACCGATTGGACATCATCAATCGCTGGGGAGATTTGATGTTCAGCACGACTGAAGTGGGAAGCGGATGGGATGGCCAGTTGAATGGCGAACCCGCGCCTGAAGGAGCATACGGTTACTTCATCACCATCCAAGATGGGTCTGGACGAATCTTCGAAGAGCAAGGGATGATGACCTTGCTGATCAGCGACTGAATCCCGCACTTTGCAAAATCATGTGAATGCGCACAATCGGATCGCGCAAGTAATCGCGCTTTGATTACCTTTGCGCGAATCGTGATTCGCACGTGCCCCAGGGGGTGTTCGTGAATTGCGGCCTTACGATTCAACTGCCCGCCATGGCCACTGCACAAAAACCAAAAATCGTCGGAGAAGGATTGACCTACGACGACGTCCTCTTGATTCCAGCTTATTCTGAAGTTCTGCCACGTGATGTGCAGTTAGAAAGCCCTTTCTCACGCAACATCATGCTGAAGACCCCCGTCATTTCTGCGGCAATGGACACCGTCACGGGAAGTGCCATGGCCATTGCGATGGCTCGCCAAGGCGGGATTGGTGTCATTCACAAGAACATGACCATCCAAGAGCAAGCGGCAGAAGTGCGTCGGGTGAAACGCTCAGAAAGCGGTATGATCCAAGACCCGATAACATTGTCCCGGAATTCCACAGCAGGAGATGCATTGCTCATCATGAAGGAGCATCGCATTGGTGGGATTCCCGTGGTGGACGATTCCAACACGCTGGTCGGCATTATAACCAACCGCGATCTGCGATTTGAAAAAGAGAGGAGCCGCCCCATTTCAGAATTGATGACGAGCGAGAACTTAATCGTCACCCACGATGGCCGGGATTTCCATCGCGCAGAAGAATTGCTTCGAGAACACCGCATCGAGAAACTTCCCGTCGTGGACGCACTTGGAAAGTTGGTGGGGCTGATTACCTACCGAGACATCATCAAGTTGAGCGAATTTCCACATTCGTGCAAAGACCAGTTTGGCCGATTACGTGTGGCTGCAGCAGTGGGCGTTACCCACGACACCATGGAACGAACAGAAGCATTAGTCAATGCCGGAGTAGACGCGGTCATCATCGACACGGCTCATGGCCACAGCAAAGGCGTATTGGAGACCCTTACAAAAGTGAAGCAAGCCTTCCCTTCCATCGACGTCGTTTGTGGCAACATCGCGACGGCAGCTGCCGCTAAGGCCTTGGTCGAGGCTGGTGCGGATGCCGTCAAAGTCGGCATCGGACCTGGATCCATCTGCACCACGCGAATCATCGCGGGTGTTGGAGCGCCGCAATTGGGAGCCGTCATGGATGTCGCAGAAGCCCTCAAAGGCACGGGAGTTCCTGTCATCGCTGACGGTGGCATTCGATTCACCGGCGATATCGTCAAAGGTTTGGCAGGAGGCGGACACACCGTGATGGTTGGGTCCATGCTGGCCGGCACCGAAGAAAGTCCCGGCGAAACGATCATCTACGAGGGTCGGCGCTTCAAGAGCTATCGGGGAATGGGCTCCTTGGAAGCCATGCAGAAAGGTTCCAAAGACCGTTATTTCCAAGATGCTGAGGATGATCTGAAAAAGCTGGTCCCTGAAGGAATTTCAGGGCGTGTTCCCTACAAAGGCAATGTCCAAGAAGTAA
>CAJQKK010000160.1 GCA_905478895.1 uncultured Flavobacteriales bacterium
CTAATTAACGGATGCGTTTCAGCATTTCCTTGTACATCAGCCGCCACCCCTTCCATTCGCCTGTATCGCTCACAGATTCATTGTGCCAAAGCAAACGCATGGTGCCGCCGACTTCGCGCACGGCATCCGACAACGCAACGACATGATCAATCGCCTTGTCGGGGGAGACTTGAAGGTAGCGCATATAGGTCGCATCCATCGCACCGACCGGATGCAATTCCAAGTTCATTGTTCTTTCTGCCTCCAAATCGTAGGCAGGGTAAGCGCGCGACATCCCTCCGCGAAAACCGGGGACATCGGCATATCCGAGGGAATGATCTTGCTGGATCCCCAATGCCTCCAATCGTTTCCAACTTGAACCGGGCCGTTGCAACAAATAATGCTGACGAGCGCGTACCACGGGTTCACCGATAATCTTCTCCAATCGTTTGATTTCATTCTGCATGGCCAATGGCGACGTCGATTCATGGGCCCCAAAACCGGGATGTATGCCCACATTTGCGAATGCATGCAACGATCGTATTCGCATTTGGAGACCCTGTGATTTCCAGGACAACCCGCGGTCATATCGACCTCTGTTGGCGAGCAAGAAGAAGTACGTTGCCTTCAACCCTGCTTCTCGATGCTGTTGCTCCAACCACTCGTATGTGTCATAAGCATCTTCTTGAATACCGCGCAAGACTTGAATGCGATCTCGGAATCGAGACCAACGGCCTTTGAGACCATCTTGAGCCGCCGCAGCAACGGTCATGAGCGGTGTTCGATGCTTATACGCAAACGCACTATCCACGTCGACGGTGGGGATGACTTGATAAACGGCTGGAGTGAATGCAATGCCGTTTGCCTTGGCCCAAGCAATGGCTCGAAATTCGACTTCCGGACGCTCCAACCATCCTTCCCGATGCGCCCATGATTTCCGGCCTTCCAATCGTCCAAATTCATCGCGGTCAGCGCTCGAAAAGCGATGGTCATCCAAACAAGTAGTCATCCAAAAAACCCAACTCCACCAATCACTCAAAACCATTTCCTCTGCATCCGATAGCGACCGCACCCCAAAAGGCAGGCGCGTCGCACCTGGCGTTGCTTCGGGAGTTGCATCAGACCAAATCCACGGAGGCACAGCGGTACCCGTTTCACTCAAGAGGCCTGCGGAGGGAATCCAGGCAATGCGATTGGCCGAGCCTTCGTCACGTGTACCGCCATACTGAACTTTTCGGTGGGGACTCGCAAGCCAATCCGAACGATTGGAAGCCCAATGGTGCGGACAGCCCAAGATCACCTCAAACACCAATTGAGCTACGTAACGATGACGCGCACTCGGGCCATCGGCATCATCCGCCACCCAAATGATTATCGATTCAGCCATCTGACCAAAGAATTCACCATTTTTTGGGCCGCCCTCCCATCCCCGTAAAGCGGGAGATCATAATCCAGTGTTCGCTGCGATTGCTGCAATTTCAAATGAGCCGCTAGCAAAGCGTCGGGATCCGAACACAACGTGGCAAAACCACTGCTAACGAGCTCTTTCCATTCCGTTGAATCCCGTAAAACCAATGCTGGACGCTTCATGAAAAACGCTTCTTTCTGGAGTCCGCCTGAATCGGTCCAAACCTCATCTACCTCTTTTAACCATTGGAGAATTTGCAAATAAGTAGCAGGTTCGAAGGGTTCAATGCTTCGTTCTTTCAATGCATCCTGCCACGCATCTCCCCATTCCGCAATCAATCCCTTTCGCGTCCTTGGATGGACCGGGAAAATCACCTGAACACCCTGGTCCTGAACCCGTTTCCCAATGGCCTCAATCCACTTCCGCAAGGTCTTTTGGTCATCTACATTCGATGGACGGTGCAAGGTCAACAAAACCTTCCGGGTCTGACCTCCCTTGTTAGCGACCGGCGCACCTCCAAAAAACCGCGCGGTATCCAGCATCAAATCGCCCACCGCTTGAACAAGCAACCCGGGGCGATTGTCCGTGAAAATCCCTTCCGATGCAAGTTGTTTGTTCGAAGATTCAGAAGGACAAAACAAGACGTCACTCAATTGATCCGTTAATATTCGGTTGTGCTCCTCTGGCATTCGACGATCAAAAGAACGCAAGCCAGCTTCAATGTGCACCACGGGAACTTGGGCACGCGCAGCGGCCATTGCTGCTGCTAAGGTCGAATCCGTATCACCAAACACAACCACGGCATCCGGTTCATGCGTTTCAATGGCATCGCTTACACCCCGCATCATTTGCCCCATCCGAATGAATGGATCTGCATCTACCTCCAATTGCACATCGATTTTTGGAAGAGCTAACTCCTCCTGAAATTGCCCCGACATGTTGTGCGAAAAATGCTGCCCCGTATGGAGCAAAACCTGCCTCAGCTCGTCTTTCTGCGCTTCCACCGCATGGCTAAAGGCCGCGGCTTTCATGAGCTGAGGTCGAGCTCCAACAATGGTTAGCAGTGTTTTCAAAACAGATTGAGCGTTACAATTCGCCAGCATCGGCGAAGCTAAAATAGTCGTCACCCGCAACAATGAGGTGATCCAACAACGGACAATCCAACATTTTTCCTGCCCAATGCAGATTTTTTGTGAGTTCGCGGTCCGCTCGACTTGGTCTTCTATTGCCCGATGGATGGTTGTGCACTGCTACAATTGCGGCGGCCCCCATAGCCAATGCTTTGGAAAAGATGATCTTGGGATCCGCAATCGTTCCTGTCAGGCCTCCTCGGCTGACCATGACTTCACTCATGACCACATTGGAGCGATTCAACAGCAACAGCCAAAACTCTTCATGTCCAAGGTCCGACAACCTCAATGAAAACCTGCGGTATAGATCTTTGGAACATCGGATAACCTCGACGGTTTTTTTTCCTTGAGACGCAACCTGACGCCTCCGGCCCAACTCCAAAGCTGCTGAAATCTGAACAGCCTTCGCGATGCCAATGCCCTCCACCAACGTGTATCCCTGTGGGGGCATTTTTGACAACACCGCCAAGTCCCCGCTGGCTACATTCAATAATGCCTGAGCTACTTCCTGCACGGGACGCCCTCGCACACCCGATCCAAGCATGATGGACAAAAGCTCTCCATTCGTCATTGCTTGAGCCCCTTCCAATATCATTTTCTCACGTGGCCTTCCCCTCTCTTTCTGCATCTCATAAGCTTATCGAACCCACTGGAAAGCGCATCTTGCTGAAAAATTGAGCAAAAAAAAGCCTCCTGTTTCCAGGAGGCTAATCAATACCTTTTACCGACAGCTCAGAGCTTCGATACGTGAACGGTCAAACTCGATTTGAGGTTGGACGCCTTATTCTTGTGGATCACATTGTTCTTCGCCAGCTTGTCCAACATGGCCGAAACGGTTGGAAGCATCTCTGCCGCTTTCTTGGGGTCCGTAGTTGCCCGCAACGCACGAACGGCATTTCGGGTCGTTTTGTGCTGGTAACGATTACGAGCTGCTTTCGTGCGATCGGAACGAATGCGCTTCAATGAGGATTTGTGATGGGCCATGTGCTTTCGACTGAATTTTTCCCTAAGGGGGTGCAAATATAATGGAGATTCCAGTCTATGCAAGCATCGAACCCATTGAAATTCAGGAAAAACAGAAAGGACGCACCCCTGCGTCCTTTCACCCTAACAATCTACTTGTTTTTCAAGGCGATGCCTGCAAACTTCGCCTTGAATTACTATGCAATATTACACATAAACACTTCTAATCGCTTTTTTTAGTAGCCTAATTATTTATTTTAACCCACTAATAACCAAAAACAAGCATCCAATTCACTTGCCTCAAGTGACAAAATCGAGATTGATTGTATCTTGCAATCCCGTTCATGCTTCAATTCCTGCACATTCACCTCACCCGTTTTTTCCCGATCAGCTTGGTTGTTTTGGGGATGCTTTCCCAAACGGTTGGCGCTCA
The DNA here is from genome assembly GCA_905478895.1 of uncultured Flavobacteriales bacterium. Lineage (GTDB taxonomy): Bacteria > Bacteroidota > Bacteroidia > Flavobacteriales_D > Sanyastnellaceae > UA16. Next base: position 3,914 of record CAJQKK010000160.1, read on the forward strand.
GGAAACCATCCTATTTACAAATGCTTCCGTCAGCGCCAACGTGAACGAGCTTGGCCTGCATCATGCCGCCGCGGTGGCAGACTTTGACGGTGACGGCTGGGAAGATATTTACGTGGCAACAAAACAAGGGCCAAATCACCTCTTCCGGAACACCGGAGGCATGCACTTTGAAGAAATCGCTGAGGCCGCTGGAGTGGATGATCCCAGCAATAGCAATGCAGCCGTATGGGCCGACATCAACAACGATGGTTGGTCCGATTTAATTACGGGCAATTATTTGGATGCCAATCGGCTCTTTCTCAATAATGGCAATGGCACATTTGATGATGCGACCGATGCCTTCAACTTTGGCAATGAAGGTCCTTGTCGAAGCCTCCATGTGGCTGATTACGATGGAGATGGCTGGCTAGATGTCTATGTGGTCAACATGAACAGCCACAATGCAATGTACCGGAATTTGGGGGGGCAGGGGTTTCAAAATGTAACGTTTCCTACGGGTACAGTGGATACAGGCATCGGAATGGGTTGCGTGTTTTTCGATTCCGACAACGATGGCGATCAAGACCTCTACGTCACACATGACGGCAATCAAGTCAACAAGTTTTTTGAAAACAATGGCAACGGTACGTTTTCTGAAAATGCAGCCGCAGTGGGTTTGGATTACCAAGGAAATTGCATGGGTGTGGATGTGGCAGACATCAACCACGATGGATGGCTCGACCTCTACATCACCGATTTGTACCCCAGCGAATTGTTTCTCAATAACGGCGATGGCACCTACACCCCCATCGCAGATTCAGCGGGAGTCGATGATTCTGGAATGACATGGGGATGTGTCTGGTTTGATTATAATTTAGACACGGAATGGGACTTGTACATCGTCAATGACTACGCATTCGCCCCCACTCCGAACAAGTTGTACCGGGGCATCGGCGACTTAACCTTTGCTTGGGTCAGCGAGGGCGACGCCATTCTGGAACACAATCATTCCGATTACGGATTGGCAACGGGTGATTTTGATCGCGACGGCGATTTGGACTTGGCGATTGCAACAACGGGATCTCCGACACAACCGGGGTTTCAGATTCTGGAGAATCAAAATGAATCGGGCCACTTCATCGGGTTTGAATTGGAAGGAACAGCCTCCAATCGTTCGGCCATTGGAGCGCGGGTCGAGGTTCATTTTGACGGAAAAACACGCATGGACGAGATCAATTGTGGGCAAGGCTACTCCGGGGCAAGCTCTTTCATTGTCCACTTCGGACTCGGAGAGTCGACCGAGGTTGACTCCATGAACATCCGCTGGCCCAGCGGCTTGATTAGCGCGCATGGCCCATTCTCTGCAGACAGCGTTTACCAAATTCTTGAACCTGGATCGCAACCCTGGTTTCAAATGGGATGCACAGAACCGTTCGCATGCAACTACAACATTGCCGCTCAAACGGATGACAACTCATGCTTTTATCCAGAGGCAGGGCTAGATTGCAGCGGAATGCCCCTCGAGGATTGGCCGACTCTGGCGACGCACAGTGTCGCACGGCTTTGGAACGAAGCCTTGCTCGTTGGCATTCGAAACGACCGGGCCCGGCCAACGGTCCACGCTCGAAATTTGTGGCATCAGTCCGCTCTTTCCTATGATGCTTGGGCCGCTTGGGCCACCCCGAGTTCCATTGCCCCCCAACCTTGGCTGCTCGGAAACACCGTAGGAGACTTTGCCTGCAATTGGGATTCCCTGGTGCAGGTAGAAAATAACCCAGAACGAAAAGCGGCGCGGGAGCGATCCATCAGTTATGGCAGCTACCGCTTGATGCTCCACCGCTTCGAAAATGCGCCGCGCCGCGATCGCATCATGACGCATCTCCATTCGCAGATGGAGCAACTCGGGTTTGACACCGCCTTCCATTCTACAGAATACACTACGGGCAATCTGGAGCACGACGCGGGAGCTCTGGGAAATTACTTGGCGGAACAATACATCTCCTTTGGCCTCCAAGACGGCGCTTTTGAAGAAATCGATTACCAAAACACGTATTACAACCCCGTCAATTGGAACCTTGTCATGGACGAACCCGGAAATCCGAATATGTTCTTCCCAAACCGCTGGCAACCGCTGCAATTGGCAGCGTTCATTGACCAATCCGGCAACGAAGGCACCAACGCATCGCCCGATTTTTTGAGTGCCGAATGGGGAAACGTCCAGCCATTCGCAATGGATGCAAGCGACACAACCGTTTACAGCCGGTTTGGGAGCGATTATACGGTCTACCACGAAGCACCTTTACCGCCTCTCATCGACCCAACAGAAGACACGGACCTTGAAAGCGACTACAAGTGGGGACATTCTCTAGTGAGCCTTTGGTCCAGTCATTTGGACCCCACAGATTCCACCGTTTGGGATATCAGCCCCGGCGCGTTTGGGCTGAATGGGTTCATCCCAGCGTCTTTGGAACAGGCTCGCAACTATTATCAATCCGAAAGTGGCCTGATCCAACATCCCGGATCTACAGTGGGCCATTCGCTCAACCCGGCCACCGGCGAACCCTACCTCGCTCAGGAGGTCTTGCGCGGGGACTTCACCCGGGTTTTGGCGGAATTCTGGGCCGATGGTCCGGATTCTGAAACACCTCCGGGACATTGGTTTACCTTATTGAATTACGTCAATGACCGTCCAGAAATTGAGCGTCGGTGGCGGGGGAATGGTGAGCCACTCGCCCCTCTGGACTGGGATGTATTGGGGTATTTCGCGATGGGTGGCGCCATGCACGATGCAGCGATTTCCGCATGGAGCAACAAGGGTTGGTACGATTACGTACGTCCGGTATCGGCCATACGGTGGATGGCCGATCGCGGCCAATCTTCCGACCCCGAGCAACCCAATTACCATGGCGCCGGTCTGCCGCTCATTCCGGGTAAAATCGAATTGATCACCGCTGCTGACCCGGTGGAATTGCGCGGAATTGAAAACGAATACGTGCATGAATTGAAAGTCCTCGCTTGGCGTGGGCCCGACTACATCGCTGTTCCCGCCCTGAACCAAGCGGGTGTTGGTTGGATACGAGCGAGCAATTGGTGGCCGTATCAACGCCCCACGTTTGTAACCCCGCCATTTGCGGGATACGTGAGCGGACATTCGACATTTAGCCGAGCCGCGGCGGAAGTACTCTGCCTCTTGACCGGAGACGAATACTTCCCAGGCGGATTGGGATCATTCCCGATTGAGGCCCACGATTTTTTGGTATTTGAAGATGGCCCCTCTGCCGAATTTGAACTGCAATGGGCGACCTACCGGGATGCTGCGGATCAAAGTGCATTGTCGCGCATCTGGGGAGGCATTCATCCTCCACAAGATGACTTTCCCGGTCGAGCAATCGGACAAGTGGTGGGGGTAGATGCTTTCTTACTGGCTGAAGCATACGCCTTTCCACTGCTGATTGACCCCACAAATTGTGCTGGTGATTTCAATGCCGATGGAGTTCGCAACCTCTATGACTTGTTGCTGCTCTTGGTTCATTTCGGTGAATTCACCGACGGCGGAAGCAATGGGGCTCCTGCCCTACTGGACCTCGATGGAGATGGAGCAGTCAGCACGCCAGACCTGCTCGGCTTGCTGACCGTTTGGGGGGTTCCCTGTTGAATCCGCAGGCGCTCAGTTTGCGTGCACCACCAACTCATCCAAGAATAACCACGAGGCCGACGATGCTGCATCATGCCAAAGCGGACAAGGTCCGGGATTTAGCGCCTCGAATCGGATGTATTTTGCCCTTGAATTGACCGGTACAGCCAAGCGCACAACGCCTTGGATTTCATTCTGAACGAACGCATCCGTTCCATTCCACTCGGTCTGTATGGACCAATCGCCCTTCCAATTCTCACCATCCAGGGACCATTGAAACCGCACCGAATCCGGCACAAAAATCCACGCGTCCTGGTAGAGGTAAAACTGCATGCTCAGGGAATCAACTTGCAGCTCCTCATTCAGGGACAATGTCACACCCATATCTTCCCCATGCGTTGCCTGCCAGCAACCATCGCGAAAATCCATGGATCCCAATCGACCATCGGCCAATCCTTGCTGGCCTCCGCCCGGATAGTATGCATTCAATGCATGGTCCAATTCTACGGGCTGAAATACCCCCACATGCCCGGCTAATGGAAAACGCCATGGTTTTCCAACCGCTGCATCGTTCCGACGCAGCTCGACGACCAACGCTCCCTCTCCTGTGACCTCAAAAGGCGCATCAAACGCCTGTGAAATCCGGCTTTGGATTCCCTCGGTTTCCCAAGACACATCCCCTTCAATGCCAGAAATTGCTCGGTCCAACTCCACCGTGATCCGTCCGGTTTGCGCTGCAGCTTCGCACGATAAATCAATGGGAACCGCCTCCCAACCGTAATCGACATTCCAGGCATCCAATCGGCTGTAATGCAATTCCATTCGCTCCTGAAAACCGTTCCAATCCCGTTGCGATTTTGAACTCCAAAGAACCTCGCTCATGGCCACAATGCGCGGAAAAACTTTGGAGTCCACCAATTCCTGAGGCGCCCGTTCTGACCACATGTTGCATTCACCGCCTAGAATTCGCCCGGAGCCTTCAAGGCCTTCGGGCTCCGGTTCAAAGCCATACACACGCTCCAAATCAATGGATTCTACCGGATAATCGAAGTAACAGTGCGAGGTAGGCGACATGATCGCATCCCGCCCCATCGCAACTGCATCGCGACCTCCTTGCATGCCACGCCATGACTGAACGGTTGCACCATCGGGCAAACCTCCCTCCAAAATCTCATCCCATCCAATCAACTTGCGTCCGTGGTCGGCCAGAAAGGAACCAATTTGAGTGATGAACCACGATTGCAATTCGTGCGCATCGTGCAACCCTTCTTCTTGGATGCGTCGCTGGCATTTCGGACACGATTCCCAGCGCACTTTCGGCGCTTCATCGCCGCCAATGTGGATGTATTCCGACGGAAACAGCTCCATCACTTCCAATAGGACGGTTTCCAAAAATCGAAACGTTGTGTCTTCACCCGCGCAATAAATATCCTTGAATACTCCCCAATCATGAGGAACCTCCAACGAATCTCCGGTACAACTGAGCCAGGGATAGGCCGCAATGGCGGCCCGGCTATGCCCGGGCAGTTCGACTTCAGGAATGACCGTGATGTTGCGGTCTGCGGCGTACGCGACGATTTCACGGATTTGGGCTTTGGTATAAAATCCACCATGCCGCGAGCCGTCATCTTCCGTTCGCCACGCACCCGTGGAGGTCAATTCCGGATACGCATCCACTTCAATGCGCCAGCCTTGATCTTCTGTTAAGTGCCAATGCAAGACATTCATCTTGTGCAAAGCCAGCAGGTCAATGGTACGCATGACAAAATCTGGATCCATGAAATGCCTGCAGCAATCCAACAGCAGTCCGCGGTGTTCGAACCTCGGCGCATCCGATATGGAAACATGTGGCAAGGCCCAAGTTCCCTCGTTATCCGAATCTGGGGGCAACATCCAACGCAACGTGGTCAATGCATGAAATGCCCCTGCCTCCTCGCTCGCCTCAATGGACACTCCATCGTCATCGATGCGAAGCGAATACCCTTCGACGGCATATCCCACGGCACGTTCCATGCGAATAGACAATCCCTTGGGATTCGACTTTCCCGGCAACCAAGCTTTCCAAACGATTTGGCGTTTGTCCCATTCGGTATCTATCGTCCAATGCCAATCGCCATTCCAATGGATCTGTGCTTTGCTATCTTCTGACCAATTGGCGGCAGTTGGCGCAGGAATGATGGCGCGTGTCACCGGTTGGACCTCCGGCTGAATGCAACTTGACATGACAACCGTCAACAAAATCAAATGGCCGAACAGCCTTGAATATCCCATACTCAAATGTAGTGCACCTAGCAGTTCAACTGAACCAGGCAGCTACATCGTCCGCATCTACCGGATAATCGCGTCCGTCAAAATACGCGGTGCTTCGATCGACTTCTCGCCGGCAAGACGCGTGAAATGAATGCGCACCGGCGCGCT
>CAJQKK010000161.1 GCA_905478895.1 uncultured Flavobacteriales bacterium
CGATCCACCTGTGTTACGTCCAGCGTGCGCCATGGACAAAACGCCGAGGTCATGGTGCTGGTTTTCGCCGTCCAATTCGCAATCGATTTGATAGCCTGGTCCTCCGCTTCCAATGCCTTGTGGGCATCCTCCTTGAGCGACGAATCCCGGGATGACGCGATGAAACTTCAGACCACTGTAGAAGCCGTCCTTAGCGAGCTTGATAAAGTTGGCGACCGTTTTCGGTGCGTCCTTTTCAAAGAATTCCACGGTCATGGTGCCGCGGTCGGTGGTGATTTTAGCTTGCATATCAATTTGTGGATGCAGGGATGCCAATACAAAAGCATTGACTTTCCTTGAAGGTGGATTGGAGTAGGGTGTCCGTAGTCATGCCTCTGAAGATGGCGAAGGAGCTTTCATCTTGTGCAGGCTCAGCATACTCGTGCACGTACAACTCGTCTTCTGCACAAAAATAGTTGTAGGACCGCACGTAACTGTTGAATCCTTCCGAACCTCGAACAAAGTATTCAAATTTTGAGGTTGCAGCCGTTCCTGGGTTGGCGATGCAGTGATCAAACCACCGGTCTTTCGATTCTTCTTCGAATGCACGAATGAATGTCTTTGCGAACAATGAAAATTGCTCCATTGAAGGAATTTTCGCATTGTTCTCCGCACACGAGACAATGCAATCAGGCAGTGACCTCCTCTCATTTGGATAACACGCCAAGATTTCCCGGCCATCATTTGCCGTGAACAATTGCTGGTTATCCGAATTGGCGATCAGGCTCGCTTTCGCGTTGTCCTTTCCTTGGTCTTTCTGGCGCTGTGCCAGTGCTGTTGTTACGCAGAGGGAACTTAAGATGAGTGCAAAAATATGATTTCTAAACATCTCACGAAGCTACCTCAAAAACATCATTATTTAGACTTGGTCAAGCGATTGGCTGATTTTGCTTCCTTTGGTGAATTAGGTCAAAAGGTTTGTTTTTCTCTGCCACTCGTTGAGGAGTTTCCAACCGGCAAATCTTTGCTGTAGCGCAGATTGACGTATTCTCGATCTCCCCATCTCTCAGCCATCTCAATAATCCATGCGTTATGTTCATTGACTTGCTTACGAATCATATCCTGATAGGATTGTTTGAAAGTTTCATCTGAATCATAAAGAGACCAAAACGGATGCTCATCCATGTCCATACCGCTCGTTTCACAGACCTCTCGTGCCATTTTGAAAGAACTCTTCACATCACTCTCGGTCACAAAATTTACGGTGACTGTTCCATTATTCACTTCGACCGTTTTTTCGTCTAGACGAGCGAATTCCTCGGCAAAATCCAAAGCTTGAGTTTCCGTATCCGGCTCTGGCATCAACAACCGTCGAGTAAGATTTTTCACATTGGCCAACTTCTGGTCGACAACGGCCTTTTGCGACTGAAGAGCAGTCAAACCTTCAGTTTTGATGTTACTCAAGCCAATTGCACAATTCACTCTTTGAACCCGATTGGATTTTTTTGACTCCCAAGCAACACCTGTGACTAATTTCAGTTGGTACGATTTGATATCGTCCCGAGCAACTGCAACACCAACTCCGTCATTATAACCAGAAGGAACGATGTAGTCCCCAAAATTTGCTGGACCTGCGACGTACACAGGGACTTGTCCTTTAAAGGCAGCTATCTCGTAGTTGTCGCGGACATCTTCATTCACCTCACCTCCCAAAAACATGGGCCTATCGCTTATTACCATTGTCTTTTCGCAACCTTTGGTTTCAAGAGAAATGACCCCTCCTTTGCAACCAACAATTTGTCCTGGGTATAATTCATCCGTGGCATTTTCTTTGGGCAGCCATTCAGCATAATCTCCAGCGCCTGATTCGTAATTGACGCCTATTTTGTCATTGGAGTTTCCATTGGCAGTGACATCCTTGAGCCGATGGTCTCGCCAAACTGTTATGTAATCCGCTTCTAGTTGGTCTGTTAAGATGTGCGAATACAATGATTGAGCAAGGCCGGAGGTCGCAATGCCGAGCTGAATGGAAGCAACAATAACGTCTGCGGTAAATGTAGCAGCGGTAGTGCCACTAGGAAGGGAGCCACAGAAAAATGGTGCAGGGAATGGTCCGTAAAATACGATGCCCCCGCAAGCAGTTGAACTCGTATATGCTCCAGTTGCCTTAATTCCGGCAACAATCGTTTGACCTACGGCTATACCGAATTCAATTCCGGCTTGAGAGCTTTCAAATGAAGCTATCCTACTATCCTGTTGCGATATCTCTTTATCCAGAGCGTACCCATCCCAACCTTCGATATCCTCTTGTTGAATTGCTTGAATACTGCCTATTACAGGATTCGGATTGTGCGCAATGCTCGTTGCTGCATTGAAAGAGACGAAATGGTTTTCACCATCGGGACGAGTTTGATTGAATTGAATATTAATACCTCCCCGTCCGCTGGTCTGTTTCGTAGACTCAAATACTGCAGCGAAAGGAGCGTTGGTTCCTTGGGAGTTCGCCTGTGATCTAACACTAATTAAGTTATCCCTTGAAGTATTGGAGAGTGGAGCGCTTGAATTATCTAGAATTAATGGATTGGACAGACTTGAAGTACTTCCAATCCTTGTTTCCATCGAATTCACGCTTAAGGATTTGATGTGGGTGGTTCCATTCGCGACAAGTCGACCTGATGATCCATTGATTTGAACGTTATTCGACACAAGGGGCCCAGTAAATGTCGTTGCAGTTTGAAAAGTATTAGCGCTTGATGGTGAGAGCGTTAGAGTTTGCAGATGGCTATTGCCTGTCACATTCATTTCTCCTCCCGTGCTAAGTGAAGTGTTTCCAGAGTAATGACTGTTGTTACTAAAAGTGGCCGTGCTGGATGTTGCCTCGATTCCACCTTTCGTCGAAATATTACCTGTGCTTGCATCTGCAGAAAATGTTATAGAATCGTTCAGTAGGCCCTTCGAAACAAAGCGACATCCAGGATATGTTGCTAGGCAACCTGATGTCACCACGGCTGGATCACACACATCGCCATTTACTAACGTATATACAGGTGTACAGACCTGGTTGGAACCAGGAATCGTATCTCTCCAAACATCAACGCCTACGGAATTTGACTGGCGCACAGTAATGTTACCGCTGCCGTCCAGTCCATTTCGCAGTTGCGTAGCACTATTAACGTAAAGATGATTTCCAAATATGCCTGATCCGTAGGACATAAGGTTTTCATCTATCGTGAGTGACTTTGTTTCAACTCCACTCCGCGAAAAAAGGGTGCCATAGATATCGACGTTACCATGAACTTTGACCAATTCTGCTACGATGACAGAATCTCCGGTTACGGTTAAATTTCCTCCAATAAAAGTGTTGCCTGATATACTATCTACTCTTACTCCACCGTTGTTCACGCTGAAGTCCCCCGAGATTTCCATTATTTGGTTCACAGTCAGGACGCTGTCCAATACAAGCGTGTCAAATTGAGCTACACGGGCTGCATTTGATTCTATTGATTCGAAATTAGAATGCGTTCCAGCTAGGATCGTTCCTCTTACTTCGACATTGCCCGATTTTGTCAAATTACCGGTGGACGAACTGATAGTAAACTTAGCGGAGCTAGCAGCGTCTGGTCCAACCACGAAGTCATCATACACCTTGACTTCATTTTTGAGGGTGGTTGTTCCTCCGATTTCTAATCTACCATTAAGTGTTCCCGTTCCTTGCGAGTTCAAGTCGCCGTCGAGATTGATGTATTGGCTTCGCAATTTCCCTTCGGCTAACGTTACACCCTCTATCACGGCTTCGCCCTTAACAAAGAGGCTCTTTGGAGAGATAGAGTCTCCTACATTGAAGTTTCCTTTGACGTGAACCATTGAGCCCAAATAGGCCTCACCCAAAACTTCAAGATTGCCCATACTTCGTATCCCAGAGTCCAGTTTGGCATGCAAAGAACGCTGCGAGAGCGACGCGTTGTCAATGCTTTCTATCATAGCCGAATGCCTGGCAGTTAGCTCATTGATGGAGCGCTGGTAATCAATAGGGTCGAGAACGAAATATACGTCTCCACTATCGGTAATTTCTGTGCCCAGCGGGTTTGAAAGCTCCACTTCGACCTCTTCTTGGCATATGTCATGGTTGAGGCTGCCATCTGGGTTTGTCGTAGGGTTGTAGCAAAGGCTATCGCAATCCCTATATGGCAGAGGACCATTTCCTCCACAATCACCGCACCCATCTAGAACGTTGCCATCACAATCGCACATGCCTGACGGAATAGGGTTGCAACCACATGAGGCATCTGGACCTCCCCCATTGCAAACTCCACACTCATCTAAAGTGCCATCACAATTGTCTATTTGAATTCCCAGACTATCAAAATCGCAGATTCCGTCGTGATCATTGTCTGTTTGACAATTTCCGCCACAAGCTCCAATGGCATCATATGTCTCTCCATTGCAACCACAACGATTCTGTTCGAGATTACAGCCTGCTGGAACAATCAATGAACAGCCAGTAGTTCCCGGCAAACACGGGGTACCGTCAGCATTTTGATATTCGACTTGACATGGTTCTGAGCTCGCGTTTATGTATACATCCATGTTACATGGCAAGCAACCCACTACACCTGGCTGACATATGTCACCGTTCACGTCTACAAAGGTTCCCGGAGTACACGCAACGCCACTTCTCAAGTAATGCGATGGCCCATTGCAGATCCCGCAATCATCTCTGACCCCGATGCAGTCGTCAACATCATCACAAATTTTATCGTGATCAATGTCAGCGGAGCAATTTCCACCACAGACACCAATGGAATCGACTTGGGCTTGGCCCGAGCAGTCACAGAATCCCGGCGGAATCCCCGGACCATGGCAAGTGCCGCAGATGTCTTGTATGTTATCCGCGTGGAAAGGACAAGGGTCGACATCGTCACAGATGCCATCTTCGTCAGAATCAGTTGAACAAGTGGAACTACCTGCATCACTAACGCCACTTGGATCAGATGCATGTCCAGTAATATCCACGTCACACACGCCGTCGTGGTCGTTATCCTGCAAGCAGTCACCGTTACAATTTCCTAGCGCATCGTAGACATTCCCATTGCAATCGCAAGCCGTTGTAATGACGTTCGCAGCTGCGTAATCGGCGGCATCTTCGCAGCCAGTAGAGTCCGGATGACAGCGCTCATTTGTAGAGGTGTCGATGTAGTTCGGAGTAATCGTTTCCGAGCTGGAATCCAGATTAATTGTCATTACACAAGGCAAACAATTTGTCGTGCCATAGATGCAATCTGTACCATCGGCCTTCTGGTGATTTCCTGGAAGGCATGGAATGGTAGTGCCTTGCAGATAAAACTGCCCTGCGCCATTGCAAACCCCACAGGCGTCGAGGTCTCCGACGCAATCATCAATCAACGTACCATCGTTAGCTCTGTCACAAATTCCGTCACCATCCTTATCCGCAAAGCAACTTCCGCCACAAATTCCTAGCGCATCACTGTCAAGACAGCTTCCATCGTCAATGTTAGCTGCAGCTTGGTAATTGCATTTCGTATCGTCAGTGCATCCGTTAACCTCTAGGATTTCGCAGACATTATCAGCGTCATCTGGATCATCAATGCAGTTAGACGCGCAATCGTATCCAAAGTCCGGGTGATTTCCATAACAGTCGCATGCCCCATCCGCAAGGTGACATGTAGCATCACTAAATACTGGGTAGCATCCCGCAACGCCCTGCGTACAGGCGGTTCCATCAGAAAGTGCGTAGCTGGTAGGAGTACAAGGCGATCCTGAAGCATTTACAAAAGCCGCATTCCCACCGCACAACCCGCATTCATCGACTTCTTCGCAGTCACCGGGTATGTTGGCTTCTGAGTTGTAATTGCATTTACCTGAGACCATGCATCCGACTACCTCGTTTATTTCACAGATGTCGTCACTATCTCCGGGATCTTCAAAACACGTGCCGTCGCAATTGAACAAAGTGAGATCAACATCTGGTTCGCCACATTCGTTACAATTGTTGTAAGTCGTGCCGTCACAATCACAGTGGCCTGGAGTTATTCCATTTCCACCACAGATACCACAAACGTCTTTTTTAGGACAAAGTGGGTCGTATCCAGCCTCACCGATTTTGTAACTACAAGGCGTTCCATCAGCTAACTGCTGCATGCAGTCATCTTTTCCATTATCATCGCAGATTCCGTCTTGGTCTAGATCAGTTGCACATCCTCCGTCGCATTCGCCGATGGCGTCGAAAGTTTTGCCATCGCAGTCACATTGCGCGCCTTGGGAATTATCAATTTTCGGTAAACTTGAGTGACAGGTTAGGCATTGATTTGGTATGATACATGACCCATCATTGACTGTAGCAGTTGCATCGTAGTTGCAAGCGGTGGTGAACATACATCCTCCAATTTCGCAAGCATTACCAATTCCATTATTGTTGTCGTCATATTGGTCGAAATTGCTAACGTTTACACAGTTATCTATGCAATCGGCCTTGCCGTCACCATCACTGTCCAGTGCTAATAACTCTGAGCAACCACAAGTGTCATCAGAGACAGTTTCATTCGGATTGTCAGGACATTCATCCAGGCAATCGACCGTACCATCACCGTCTCGGTCTGAATCGAAGGCTTCACAGCCGCAGGCACCAGAATTTGCAGACTTCGTTGGATTCAATGGGCATGCGTCGTCGCAGTCCTTAACTCCGTCTCCGTCGGTATCCGGATCAGGCGAATTAAATTCACATCCACATCCCACACCAGTTGTAGAATCTTTGGTTGGATTCAGAGGGCATGGGTCAGTATTGGTCTGGACGTAGAGGTCTCCGGGGTTTAGGATGTTGCAAATGAGTGCCCCTTCTCCTTCACCGTCACCGTCTAAGTCGACATAGTGAATTGTTCCGATAATTACAGTGCCCGTTCCATCCGTTTCTCCTGAGCAGGTGTCACAGCCGTAGGCATAAATGCAGCTTGCCGGGTCGTCAACGGTGGCTCCTGCATTGTAGTTACAGGCTAAAGCATCCGCGCAGCCGGACGTATCTTGAGCACTTAACACAGGAGTGCTTTCTTCGCTTCGTGCCTCCGACGCAAGCAATTGTACACTGGAAAAAAGACCAATGCAAAGAATAATCTTCATTAAGAGAGTCGATTGATTTTGCATCATTACTTCATGTTTTTGAATGGAGACGATTTCACAGCTGAGTTTCTGTCTAATGGTACCCGTGTGCCATAGATCGACTGCATATGATTGGCCTGAACGTCTTGCAAGTCGTTGGCAACTATTTCAATCGCTTCGACTATCACCTCTCGAAGGTCCTCATTCGATTCAAGGACTTCCAATTGCTCTTCACTCATGCCCGGGTATTCGACCAACCTCATCCACTTAATTGCGATATCGAGCTGTTCACGAATCACTTCTTTGTTCACTTCTGCATAGTAATCAGATGCAACTTCATCAGATATGAGATATGTGTTTGGATCGTCCAAGTTGAGGTCGTATTCGCTGTCGACTAAATCATCCAGGGTAGGAGTGCTTAATACAATTCTATTTTCGATTAATCCTGCCTTTCGCAACGAAGCATTTGATGGTTGTTTTCCCTTAGACATTGCAAGTAATACGTCTTTCAAGCCATCAGCTTGAATGTTCATTTCTTTCGTCTCTCTTTCAATCTCCTCAAACTGATGCTCCAATCCCCGGTGTCCAACTCCAACTGCGACATTGATTTTTTTGATGGTTTCCTCAGGATTTGAGTCCCACGCCACTCCGACTACTTCTTGAAGCATGCGAGAATTCATTTCGCTGGGATTTATCGCTTGGCAGATTCCATTCCCACTTCCAGTTGGAAGTATGAAGTCACCTGCTTCCACAGCGCCCACTACGAGGGCATCCACCTGTCCCATGAGCGCGATGCGTGTAAACTTGTGACGCTGACTGGGTTTCGGGGCATTACCGGTTAGAATTGGTTTCCCTGAAACGAGGAATGTTTTTAAAGCACCAGTTGTACGCATGGAAATTCCGTCCTCATGCAACCCCACTACCATCCCCGGTTTGAATTCAATTGATGCGTCTGCTTTAGGCAGCCATTCGGCAAAGTCTGCATTACCAGACTCGTATGCTACTCCATATTTCTGACTGCCCAACGTGATGAGTGGCTTTAACGTATGATCGATTTGGCTATAGAATTGGGGGTAATAATCCTCACTTTCTGGGACGCCTTCGAAATTGGTATAATTGAGCCAAGATTTATCCCTTTGAGCCATGTGTGTTGAAGATGCTGCAGAAGCAGTGCCAAATGACGCATTCAACATGTTGATCCCCATATTGAAAGCATTTACACCTGCTCCAATGGCCATAGAGATCAGAGGTAAAGTCTGACAGTAGCCATTGCCAGGACAAGGAGCGTTGTGGGTCGAGAACGCCAATACCTCGCCAGTAGCCTGAACTAGTTCTACTAGGGCCAATCCGTTGGTAATGGCTGCGTTTGTCACTCCCCATATTGCAGCCGCTTCATTGTAGCCCACGGATTTTGCCTGGACTTGGTAATATTCAGCTGATCGGCGATCTGATTCTGACTGCATATGAATTCGCCCTATGAGATGATTTCCACCAACTCTGAAAGCGACGAAATTATTCGATTTGGCACTTGAACCAAATGGACTGGATGTGTTCCCGCCTTTCTTCAGTTTAATCTTAATTCCACCGATATCTTCTGTGGTGTTGGCTGCAGTCGATTGATCTGCGGATTGCGGTTGATTTATAAATTCAGCTACGAATTGCGTCCCACTCGAGCTTACGTTCAATGCCCGGTTTCCAGAGGAATTTGTTTGGCTGTAAAGTTTCGTAGCCCCTAGAGATAAATTCCCTCCAAGTCGCAGGAGACTCATCGATGAATTTGCGTGACCTGTAACGGAGAGTCCAGTCGCAGTGCTATTTACAGTTAACGTCGGAGCGGATACAGTGCCGTTAAATTGTGTTGTGCTGCTCGATCCAAACGTAATTCCTTGGTCTACAGTGAGACTGCCGGAAGCGAAACTTGCAGATCCGCTAATCGTATTGCTTCCTGATATGCTCAGGTCGGCGCTAAAACGGGTGTCGTCTAATTTCACCTCTTTTTCTGAACTAATGATACCGGACGTGCCAAGCGAGCCTGCTTGTGTGATACTTATGTTTGCTGGAGTCGCATAATTTCCCATTCGAGCAATCTTGCACCCTGCAGGCCACTCTTCAGCACAATCAGCGTCCTCTTGACCAAAGGTGGTGCAAGGGTTGCCATCAGAATCTGTGTAGGTAGGAACGCAGACGTTCCCATCATTATCCGTGTAAATAGGAGGTTCAGGTTGGGTGCCATGCATGTTAACGGGCCCAACAACACTTAGGCTATTCTCGAATTGTCCATATCCGTCAACAAATAGTTTTCTGGTAAAGTCTGACCGCCCGCCAACGGTGAGGTTACCTCGGGCGATCATACTTGGCGTTTCTACTCCAGTTCTAGCAATGGTCGTGCCGAGGATGTCCAAGTTGGTTAATCCCTTCATGGTATATGCTGTCATATTCCCTTCGACCTCAAGGGAACCGTTCATACTAACATTTCCGTTAGCAGCATCGATTGTAACATTACCATTTTGGATATCGACGTTGCCAAGCACTTTCGTTAGACCCCCTGTTGTAATCTCCTCTACCCTTAAGTCACCGATTGCGGCAACATTTGAAACACTTAGGCCTTTTTCGAACTGCGCCGAACTTTGGGCAGTCAACGGCCCACTTGATATCAGACGCCCCTGAAGGTTGGCATTTCCTGTTAATGGGAGCAGCTGGAACAGGGGGCTTGTATTCGTCTGGCCCAGAATTGATGGAGATTCGTAAAGGGTTAGGTTTCCTTGTAGACCTGTTTGCTTTTGGAAAGTTGCAGTGCCGTATACCTCTAAGCCACTTCCAAATCGGACTGACCCCGCCGTGCTGAATTGTCCTAAATTCTCCACAACGTCCGCACGAAGTCCATTATTGGAGTAGGTGATGCCACCAATAGTAGCATTTTGAGAAACATTCAAAATCTGATCAATGAGCAGATTCCCTGTTATTCGAACATTCTTCCGAAAGTTTGCTATGCCTTTGACATCTAGAAAACCATCTGACTCGATAGACCGATCTAAAATAGCTTGGTATGTTACACCATTCAATGAGCCTCCATTCAAGCTATCAACCATCGCGGCGTGTAACTGTGTAAACTGCTGCATTGCCTCATGAACATCACGATCGGACAAACCGATTTCATTTGTGTTCCCGGTGCCTACAAATCGCCATCCTTGGGCAATGGCTATTGCCTCCAATTCCTGGCATAAATCGTGGTTCGGATTGCCGTATTCGTCGACAGTGGGATTGTAACAAAATCCATCGCAGTCCCGAGCAAATGCTTTCCCAGTACCGTTGCAATCTCCACATTCGTCGATAATGCCGACACATGTATCATTGCCACCATCATCGCAAATTCCGTCACCATCAATATCATCTTGGCACGTTCCACCGCAGACGCCCACTGCGTCAAAGCCTGTGGCGGAGACACATAAGTCAATGAATTGGCCATCGCTCGTTTCATCACAAATACCGTCCCCGTCTTCATCTTTGACACATCCCCCGTCACAGTTGCCAAATACATCAGGACTGTGTCCCCAACAATCACAGCTTTGTATAGCCGTGCATCCAGCCGGGTAAGTTGCCGTGCAGTTTACTTCGCCTGGATGGCACGTTTGACCTGTCAAAGAGTTCGTATAAACGGGCTCGCAGACTTGGTCACCAAGCAGATAGACTGTCACTTCACAAGCAAAGCAATTATCCGATGGCCCGTTGCATGGAACCCCATTGATATCAGCATATGTTCCTGGAATACAGGCCTGCCCGCTCCGAAGGTACTCCGACTGACCGTTGCATATGCCGCATAGATCCAAAGAGCCAACACATGGATCCGGAGTATCCCCGTGAGCCGTTAGATCACATATACCGTCATTATCCCAGTCCTCGATGCAATCACCACCGCATTGACCCAATGCATCATTTTCGAACAATCCATCGCAATCACATTTTCCGGACGGAATTCCCGTGCCGCCACATTGACCGCATTCGTCTTGATAATTTGACGATAGCCCTATGCAGGGATCCTCAGGTGCACTGCCATCAGAGTGTTGATCACACAAACCATCATTGTCTGCGTCTAAGATGCATGTGCCATCGCAAACGCCAACTTTGTCAAAGGTGCCATCACAAGTTGAGTCGGGATCTTCATCAATTATTTGGCCATCAAATGTTACATCACATATTCCATCACCATCTGCGTCTGTAGAGCAGTTTCCGCCACAGTTACCGATGGCGTCATAGGTGTCTCCTGAACTATTGCAGGCATTTGATGTGGTACTTGCTGTTGGGTAAGTGTTTTGGTCGGTGCAATCTGTTGACCCTGGAATACAACGTTCTCCTGCCAAGTTGCGATAATCTGGCACGACCAATGCGCCACTTTCTATTATTACTTGCATGGTACAACTAAAACAACCTGTAGTCCCGGGTATGCACGGTTCGCCGGCGCTGTCCAAGAATGTCCCGGGCGCGCATGGACTCCCATTCAATTGATAAGTAGAATATCCATTACAGATACCGCAGTCGTCGAGGGATCCAACACAATCGTCTATAAGTGTTCCGCTTATCTCCCGATCACAAATCAAATCGCCATCTATGTCCGAGTAGCAGTTGCCACCACATTCGCCGAGAGCATCATTGGTTAGGCATGAGAGATCATTTTCGGTAGCGGTGGACTCAAAATTGCAGCTATTTATATCCGTGCATCCATAGATTTCTTCAGGGTCGCAAGTTCCATCTCCATCTAAATCTAAGATGCAACCGCCGGCACAATCATATCCGTATACGGGTAAGTTCCCCATGCAGTCACATGCGCCACTGGCCAGGGTACAGGTCGGGTCATTGAATACGGGGAAGCAGCCATTGTCGCCCTGCGTACATGAGGCTCCATCTTCAGTTTGCCAGCTCGATGGGACGCATGGGGTCCCCGTACTATTGTTGAAAGTATTCGTTCCAGCACATACGCCACATATATCTTTTTCCTTGCAGAGGCTATTGTCGGCTTCAGTGAATGATGCATCATAAGCGCAATTGTTCGGATTTGGGCAGCCGAGAATTTCATCGTCGTCACAGACACCGTCACCATCAGTATCCAGACATAGGTAATCACATCCAAATCCGTCTTGAGGGTCGTCTCCGCCACATTCCATACAAAAAGAGTAAACCTTCAACGGGACAGCGTTTGCTGAACTCCCGCCTGATCCATCCGCCTGCATCTGCGTGGTGCAATTACAAGTTGCATTGCTTGTCTGACAGCCTTCACTTCCAGGCTTACATGCCGTTGAAGTGTCCAAACAATCGGGGTTTATAGTTCCTGTGCAGCCTGTTGAACCTGGATGGCAAGGGTCCCCCTGGGCATCAGTATAAATCATCCTCCTGCATCCTGTCGTTCCCCAATAACATTGAGGGTCTGCGGGATCACTGCAGGCAGTGTATACAGCATAACAGCCTGAGACGTGGGCTCCTGGGCAGGATGCACCGGTTGCGTCTGCATATGTTACAACTTGATCACAGCCAACATTCTGATTCGTGCAATTTGCAGAGCTACCAGGTATACAGGGCTGGCCATTCTCCTTCCAGTCAGGCACGCATGGAGCACCAGCGGCATTTTGATATAGAACCTTTTGACGGTAGAAATTGAATTGCTGCGAATTGTTTGGTGTCGTACAAATGTTACATTGATCTAATCTCGGGCAATCAGGATTCGTTAATGGATCACACTTCACACCACTTATCTGGTTTACGCAAGGGTCTTTGTCATCACATACACCATCTTCATCCAAATCAGTTGTGCATGCGCCGCCGCATTCACCAACAGCGTCTTCAACCAGTGGGCTACCCCCGCTCTGACACCCGCATGGAGCACCTTCCATATTTTGGTGTAACATCCCCGAACCATCGGTCAAGGCGCCAGCAGTATTTGGCATAAACGTTGCAGCACTAACAGCGTCGTAGCATTCACGACAGTTCGTTGGATATACACAAGTGCCATCATCTTGATTGGCTGCGGATTTAAAATTACAAGCAAGTATATCCGTGCATCCAGAGTTTGCAGAGAAAGGGCAATCGGCTTCGTTGATGACCCCATCAGCATTTTGATCGCTGAGGCAACCACAAACACTCGAACTTACCCATATTTCGCCGTTTTCGGGGCATTGGTCGCTGCAGTCAGGAACTCCATCTCCATCTCCATCGGCGTTGGAATTGTTAAAATATGAGTAGGGACAGGGGTCTTGGCAGTCGATTAGTCCGTCGCCGTCAGTATCGATGGTATCGTCTACGCCGCAGCCGCAAAGTCCAACTGTCTCATGGTGAAACTTATCGGCAGGACACAAGTCTTGATTATTTTGAACATATCCCGTGCCCAGTGCAACGGAAGAGCATATACATGGCCCTGCACCATAGTTGTCACCGTCAATATCTGCGTAATACTCAAGTTCTCCTGATGTGCATGAGCACTGAGCATTCACCCCTAGTGAAAGAAGCGAAATAAATGCTAAAAGTATGGTTACCTGCTTCATGATTCTATCGCTTGTTGAGTGACGCTCCTGACGGTTCTGCAAGAAGACCTGAAGGGCTTCCAGGTTTGACTGTTCCCCCTGACAGAATAGCATCAGTATTTTCATTGCTTATTCCTAGCTGTTTTTCGAATTTCTCTATGGTTCTCCTAGAGAATCGCTCGTATCCATTTTTCGACGCATTCCGCGGCTTCCGCTTTCGAAGTTTTAAATATTCGTCCCGCGAAATAGGGGTACCAAAGGAAACATCCTTGAATTCTGATAGCGCTCGAATCGCTTTGTCGTTGTGATCATTGATTGCAGTAATCACTTGCGCGATTTGCTCAGTTCGGAATGCAGGATTGTTTTTGAATTGCCCCCAAAAAGGATGATTGTCTATATCGACACCATTCGAACGCAATAGATGCATAGCACGATAGAAACATTCCTCCATGAGCTGAGGAGAATATTCAAAAGCTGCAACTTGAGGATTTCCTGTGGACTCCGTTAACGCCTCTGTTCTTGCGGTTTTCTTCAACTTCAGACCTCGTCTTTTCACCTTCACATTCGAGGGTTCAAAGGTCATCTCTTCAGGTAAAATAGGCATCGGCAACACACCATTTTCTTGAAGCTCAAGTACAGACGGTTCGTGTCCCTGAGCTATTGCCAAAGCCATCTCCATGAGGCCGTCGATTTCTTCATTAACCGCCGCCAACTCTGATCTCAATTCATCCACTACATTGCCAACGCCATCTGAGATTCCTAAGGCAACATTAATTTTATTTACTGCATCGTCATTTTCGGCGCTCGCCCATGCAATGCCGATGATATTCTTTAGTTGGGATGTCTCAAGGCTTTGAGGTTCGACAGCAACAGCCAGTCCATCATTGTTGCCGCTTGCAACAATAAAGTCACCTGATTTCACAGCGCCGTTTACCAGCACTGGAACTTGTCCGAGAAAGGCAGCTTGCACATAGTTTTCGAGATTATTAGACTCTGGCATGTTGCCAAGAGCAGCAGGATTCGTGGATACAACGAAGATGTTATCAGCTCCATTTGTCTGCAATGAAACAAATCCTTCGTGCACACCAATTACTTGTCCCGCCATCAAATTCTTTTCACCTTTTCGGAGAGGTAACCACTCGGCATAATCAGCAGATCCTGTTCTGTATACCACGCCGGTTGAATAATCCTGGGAGGATACAGAAGTAGTGCTAGACGGAGGATTTGGATCGGTATAATCTGAGCCATCCTCTGGGGACGACGCTACCACCTGAGTGTTATTGGATTCGTCATCTGGAACTCCAATCAACCCTCGCATCATCGAGCCAAACAAATTATTCCACCAGGGTGGGGCCTTGCTTTCTGCTTGGTCAAACCCTGCATTATTCTCCCAAGCTGTTCGGACTTGTTTGCTTCGATCCAGCAATATTTGCGCCTCATCTCGTCCTCGGAACGCGGCATATCTTGATCCTGTTGCGACGCCGGCGGCAATACCGTGTGCGACAATGTAAGAGATGACCGGAGCACAGAGAGCTGCACCGAACCCAACGCAGCCAGTCATGGATAGTGCCGCCGCTCCTGCCATTGTCAATTCGGCTCCCCAGCTCCAATCAGCAAGGTTCGCTGTGTTCTTCATGTGCATGAAGGTGGATGTGACAGCATCCATGTGGTGCCTGTACCCTTGAGCCTCAGCCACGTAATTGATATCTGCTTGACGTTCTCCCCATGTTAGGCCGCTTATTTGACCAAGAACAGTGTTGTTGTCATAACTGAATAAGTCAGTCCTATTCATTACTTGTGGGAAAGAATAAGCCTCATTCATTCCATCAATTTTTGGAAGACAAATTTTAATCTCACCGTACATCCTATAG
>CAJQKK010000162.1 GCA_905478895.1 uncultured Flavobacteriales bacterium
AGCCTTCGCTGAAGTGCGTCGCCTCGATCCACTTAGGTTTGGATTCTTGCGGCCACGCATTGGCAACCTCTTGAAACGACGCCTCAATGCTGAAGTTTCCAAGGGTGCGTTTTTTGCGGAAGAGCCAAGTCATTCGGAACATAGAGGATAGTAAAGTTCTTGGATATTCGCATTGGAATAATCAATCCTAATTAATTCCTCTTTCATAGCTTCACTGTACGAACTCGAAACGTTGTTTCCATGAATTCTCATTCTTTGGTTTTCAGAAAACGAGAGCAGAATGATGGAGTTCTTCAATTTGCAAAGTCGCTCTGCTCTCATCATAAACTCTGTGTCCGTTATTCCAATTTTTGTGTTGTAGCCTCCGAGATCTTCAATGACCGACATATTCCAAAGTGTTTGGTTTACAGCAGGTTATGAATAGACTTCGCGCATGTTGTCTTCGTCGACCCGAGTGTTGATTGGCCTAACTCCTAAAGCGCCAGAATTCCTAACTATTCTGAGGGATCGTCGAAGCCAATTGGGAAGGGCGATGTCATCGTAGTCGATGATTGTAAAGTGAGAAATTTGGCCATTACGGTGCGCTAGATCACGGGAACGATTATGATTTTCGTAAGGCCCCTTTGGTGTAGGGTTTTGGAAAAATTGAAAACGTTGATCATTTCCAATGAATTCTTGAATGATTGCAGGAGATGTATCGGACGACCCATCATCGTGGATGTACAGGACCCAGTTTTGAAAAGTTTGTTTTTTCACACTCTCAAGTGTTTGTTGTATCCATTTTTCCGCGTTGTGAACACTAAGTGAAATGGCAACCTTTTCGGTTGCCGCTTTCGATTTGATGGAAAACCGTGAATTGTAAGGAGAAGAAATGAGTCTCATACCCATCCAGTATAACCTGAGATTAAAGTTTTTACGGGAATGCAGTGCCTTCCAAATGAGGCGAATGATGTATTTCATTATCGTAAAAGTAGGAAATCTTGGTGTGCCCATATGATGAAAATGACTAGATGAAGGAAGTGGTGCTTCTGAAGATGAAAACGGTTACTTTTGGAGCCGTGAAGCGTCAACAGATTATATTCATTGCAAACCTCTTTATTCTTGGTTTTGCAATTAGGTGGATAACGATTGTTAGCCTAGAAGAAGATGTCATTGACTTCATTCGGGCTCAAGCCATTCGCGATGAGCAGCATGATTCAAGATTAGAGGAAGCTATTGCCCTTGTCAATGCAATTGGAAAATTTTGTGTGCCTCGAAGGGAATTTGCTGACCAATATGTGCAACGAACGACCGATTTACTGTTGAGCGAAAGCCCCATCATTGCTTCTTTGGCCTTCGGAGGAGGGGCCTGTGGCTACGCCACAGAAATAGGCGTTCGGGTCTTCGAAAAAGAAGGATTCAAGACGCGGTTTGTGCAAGTACTTGATTCAAAGGAGAACACGCGACATGTGGTGATGGAAATAAATCTTCAAGGTCAAGGACAAGTCATCATCGATCCCATTTTTGGATATATTTTTCTGGATGATGAAGGAGCCCCCCTCTCGGCATTCGATTTGAAGGAGACATGGTCAGAAGCGAGGTTGCTTCTGCCGGATAATAAGATTCGTGATTATTCTTATGTCCACGGCGTTCGGTATTCAAATTGGGGCAAGAATGCAATGACAAGGGCGATTTATCAGGTTTTTGACCATTCTCTTTGGGACGTGGACGCGATAAGCCTGCGAATTCATTACAATCGAATACGCAGAATTGTGCCGTACATGTTGATTGTACTCTCTTTAATGATTGCGGTCCGAACATGGTGGCAACTCGGAAGGCAAAACTCATGACGGGTTCACCAATTATACAGCGGTGGCCCATTCCTTTTGGGGCGATACTCTTTGTGTTGGTGGCCTTTTCTTTTTTCACGCTGAACCCATTGGAATGGGCCCTGGCTGCTTGCATTGGCGTGCTGGGTGCGAGGGAAGTTTTGATCATCAATGCGGTCCCGGTCCAACTCGCATTCGTTTTCCCTTTTCTGGAGATTGTCACCTCCTTATTGGATGCAGAGGCCAACGGTTCTGTGATGGATCCTTATTTCTATGGATTTGGGGGTGAGGTCTATTACATGAGCATGGCGGGGCTTGTAGCTGTTTATCTTGGATGGAAACTGCAACTGAAAAATGCACATGTTGGTCTTGTTGCCCAAAGCGAGGATGATTTATCTTCTTTATCCTTGGCGAAACTCATCGTGCTTTATTTTGCGTTCACCGGGGCTGAGGCAGTGGTCGATGCGGTGATCCCCTATGGCAGTTCGATAAAGCAACTGGAAAAGCACGTTACGGTGCTCGCGGGAACTACTTTCATGGCAATCGTCTGGCGATTCAAATCAAATCCGTCGCAAAAGTTATTGTTTTTTGGATTCATGCTTTTTGCGTTGATCACGAGCTTATTCAGCTTTTTTTCGGCTTGGAAACAGCTTTTCATCGTGCTTGGTTTCACCTTGCTCATCCAAAAATCCGCTCCTTCTGCGAAGATGATTAGAAACTTAGGGATGGTGTTCGGAGTTGGATTGCTGTTCGTTTTGACTTGGCAAGGGGTGAAATCGGAATACCGAAATTTTTTGAATGGCGGTTCGAAACAACAAAGAATAGTGGTGAGCCAGAGTGAGGGACTGCTCAAGCTTCGTGAACTAGTGGCTGAGTTTTGGTTAGAAGACAGCGCTGAAGAGGATCGCGAGCCGCGCCAATGGTATGAAGTTACTTCATCTGAAGATGCCTGGCAAAGCACTTTGGAAAGGGTGGGATACTTGGATTTGTTTTCCAGAATGAGGCAATTTGTCCCGAGTGAAATGCCCCATGAGGATGGTGCGTTATTGAAGGGGAATTTGACCTTCGCCCTCATTCCGAGGATTTTGAATCCCAACAAAGGGGTGAAGAATGACCAATTGAAAGTAGAGAAATACACCAAGCGAATCATCGCGGATAATGCCTCCTTTAGCTTAGGCCATTATGCCGAACACTACATTGATTTTGGGAAGTTTGGTATGGTGCTGTCCCTATTTATTTACGGGCTTCTAGGGGGGTGGCTGACCCGCATATTCTTTGCGGAAGAGGGCGTTAACAGGGTAATTGCTGCATCTTTTTGTTTCTACTGGCTGCAAAAATTTACCAGTTTCCAGTTCGACGCGATTAAAATTTACGGATTGGTTTTTTGGGCACTCATGACGTATCGTTTTTTGTTTCGGACAATTCTTCAAAAGACATTGAATTGGACAAGGCAAAGTGACTCCACCTAAATGCTGCGGAACAGCATGTACCATTTCCGATTGAACTCCTCTTGGTTCAGGTTTTTTTCCAATGAAGCCAAGGCAGCTTCACCGTAGTCGTTCCATCGGTCCTCTTTATGTCGAATTTCGTTCAATTGATCGGCAATGGCTTGGGCAGTGATGGTGGGAAGTATAAAGCCGTCTACTCCGTGCGTAACGAGCTCGGGCAAACCGCCGTGAGGTGAAATAATACTTGGTACACTGTGACTCTTGGCCTCTTGTACCACATTTCCAAGGGGTTCTTCATATTTGGAAGGAGCGACGTGCCAATCAGATGCAGCATAGTAAGGACGTGGATCTGCCTGAAATCCATGAAATTCGATTTTTGTGCGCGACCTTGATTCCTTAACGCAATTCATCAATTCTTGTTCGAACTGTTGAGTGTATCGACTGCCCCCGACAATCCAACAACCAATCGCTGGATTGTCGAGCTTGATTAGACTTTCCACGAGTTCTTTGATGCCCTTTTGCGGTGTTATTTGTCCTACGTAGACAAGTTGCATGTAGCTCTTCGTGGATTGGAGTTGGTTGACTTTGAGAGTGTCAATTTCACCCGGTCTTTTTACGAGGGGGTTGCGAATAACATGTATCTTTCGGGCGGCCCAATTTGAATTTGAATCGGCCTGTGTTTTGATGAAATTGGAAATGGCGACGATCAAGTTTGCTCTCCTGACCATCCATTTCCAGAGAGTCAACTGGAAATAGGATGTTGCCTCAGGAGCATCGCCCATGCGATAAATTAGTTTTACCCTCTTCAGGGTTAGAGCAATTCCACAGAAAAGAAATGCAAGCAGACTTCCTGTGATAACATGTGTAGCGTTGTATTGCTTGATGGCCTTCAAGAGGAGGAGGGAGTTGGTCCACAGGCGTTTGATTTGACGACGACGATAACTTTTGATTGTCCTCATTTGATACCAATCAAAGTTCCCTCCATAGGGCAACTCGAAAGTTTCAAATCCAAATTCACGCACCAAATCTCCAACAGGCCCTCCCGCCTTTGTTCGATTCGAAACCCCCACCACAACCCTTATTCCGGAAGATTTCAAGGCAAGCAGTGCTTGGATGTTGCCCCGTTCACTACCAAACAATTGGACGCCTGGAAGAAGGGCAATGACACAAGTAGTGTTTTTCTTGAAAGGTATCACGGCATCGCAGTTTTTAGGGCAGAGCAGAACACTTCAAAGCGAAAGTGTTGGATGAGTTTTTTTCGCACTTCTGAACTCAGTGCCTTGCCATCGAGGATCAAATGGTGCATTACCTTTATGAGCTGTTGCGGTGAATCCCATTCAAAGCAAAAACAATCTGATGAGCGCCTGGTAAAGTCTTCCGCACAACCCACCCGATTGGAAACAATCACGCGACAGCCACAGGCGAGTGCCTCATTGACGGCTAATCCCCACGTTTCGCTCAGTGATGGCAAGCATAAGACATTTCCAACTCGATACCAAACGGGCATTTTGG
>CAJQKK010000163.1 GCA_905478895.1 uncultured Flavobacteriales bacterium
CCGAAGTGCTGAAAAGCAAGCGGAAAACGAGTGATGCCATGGACCGCTGGCGCGGCAAGAAAAAGCGCCGTTAAACCGGTTTTTTTCAGAGCGGTTCCTTCAAACTTTCCCTGTCGAAAAGTTTTCAGGTCATTGATTCTCGCGAGCATTCTCCTGCGTTTCTTGTGGAAGTCGGAGAAATGGGTTCAACGCCATCCCGGAGATGCTCTTTTGAACGTCTTGATCCGATACTAACGCTAAACGATCGGACCATGTCCAGTTTTATCATTGAGGGCGGGCACCAATTGTCCGGAGAGGTTATTCCGCAGGGAGCGAAGAACGAAGCCCTGCAGATTCTTTGTGCGGTTTTACTGACGGCTGAACCGGTGACCATTTCCAATTTGCCCGACATCGTGGACGTCAATAAATTGATTGACTTGCTCGCTGGCATGGGCGTGAAAACACAGCGCAAAGGACCCGGATCCTTCCGTTTTCAAGCGGATGATGTCAACCTGGATTATTTCAAAACCGAAGAGTTTCGTCAAAAAGGGGGGGCACTCCGCGGGTCCACCATGATTTTGGGACCCTTGTTGGCCCGATTTGGCACAGCGGCGCTTCCAAAGCCGGGTGGGGATAAAATTGGCCGACGCCGAATGGACACGCACTTCATCGGTTTTGAAACCCTTGGGGCCACCTTTGACTATGATTCGAAGTCGGCCTTTTTCGAAGCCCGTGCTGAAAACGGTTTGAAAGGCACGTACATGCTGTTGGATGAGGCTTCAGTCACCGGGACGGCCAATATCGTCATGGCTGCATGCTTGGCCAAAGGCAAAACGACGATTTATAACGCGGCTTGTGAACCGTATTTGC
Source organism: uncultured Flavobacteriales bacterium (assembly GCA_905478895.1). GTDB lineage: Bacteria > Bacteroidota > Bacteroidia > Flavobacteriales_D > Sanyastnellaceae > UA16. Next base: position 850 of record CAJQKK010000163.1, read on the forward strand.
AGCAATTGTGCAAGATGATCAACCGCATGGGGGGCAAGATCACCGGCATCGGCTCCAATCTTTTGGAAATCGAAGGAGTTGAGTCGCTCGGAGGTACGGACCACCGTTGCCTTCCCGACATGATTGAAATTGGGAGTTTCATTGGTCTTGCGGCCATGACGAAGAGCGAGATTACCATCAAGGATGTCGCTTACGATGAATTGGGTGTGATCCCGCGAATGTTTCGGAAACTGGGCATCCAACTTGAGCGAAGGGGTGATGATTTGTTTGTGCCTGCCCAAGATTCCTATGCCATTGAGCCGTTCATCGACGGATCGATTTTGACCGTTTCTGACGCACCTTGGCCGGGCTTTACGCCTGATTTGTTATCCATCGTTTTGGTCACAGCCACGCAGGCCAAAGGCAGCGTATTGGTCCATCAGAAAATGTTCGAAAGCCGGTTGTTCTTTACGGATAAACTCATCGATATGGGGGCGCAAATCATCTTGTGCGATCCGCACCGTGCGACGGTCATAGGCATGGATCGAAAGAGTCCGTTGCGCGGCGTTACCATGACCTCTCCTGACATTCGTGCAGGTGTTTCCCTTCTCATTGCTGCGCTGTCTGCAGAAGGCCAATCGGTCATCCACAACATCGGTCAAATCGATCGTGGCTACCAAGACATCGAAGGAAGGTTAAAGGCCTTGGGCGCGCGCATCGAACGGGTCGATTGATGTCGTAAATTGCTGCATGATTTTGAAGACAACAATGGGTGCAGCATTGATTGCATCAGCGGCCTGGTTTTCCTACCAGCCGACCACGGATATGCCCGCATTTGCCGCGACAGAAGTGGTGGCTCCAACGCTTCGTGTTGGCACCGCCATCGGAGATTTAGCGCCTGAAATTGCACTGAACAATCCCAAAGGCAAGCAGATGAAGCTAAGTGACCTTCGCGGACAATTGGTGCTCATTGATTTTTGGGCGTCGTGGTGTGGTCCGTGTCGCCGAGAGAATCCCAATGTGGTCAACGCGTACAAAAAATACAAGAAGGCGAAGTTTAAGAACGCAGAAGGCTTCGAAGTCTACAGTGTGTCATTGGACAGCGATGTCCCACGGTGGGAAGCAGCGATCAAAAAGGACAAACTGGAATGGAAGTGGCACGTATCGGATTTGAAACGATGGAACAGCGAGGCCGCGGCCTTGTATGGTGTCAATTCCATTCCGATGAGTTTTTTAATTGATGAGAACGGAGTCATTGTCGCGAAGAATTTGCGCGGTTTTGAATTGCATCGCAAAATTGATCAGCACGTCGAGTCTTTCTGATTGAGTTTGCTCTTGGCGAAGACTGACAGGTTGTCGGTTGGGATCGCTTTGGCACTCGATTTGACTCTATGAGGTCAAATCACGTATTGAATCACATGGAAACAAACCAAGCCGCAGCGGAGGAAGCCGCCGCAAACACCCCGGAAATGGGGGAAGTAGAGTCTCCAATCGAGGCAGAAGGCAGCACCGACGGAGAAGAGAGCACCGAATCAGCCGATGGCAACGTGGCAGACGCCCAACCAATTGATGACACTTCATCCGATTCTGCCAACGGAGAACAGACGGATTGGCAGGAACGCTACTTGCGTCTTTATGCGGAGTTTGACAATTTTAGAAAGCGTACCATGCGGGAGCGTGTTGATTTGATTCGGAACGCATCCCGTGAGTCACTCGAGAAGATGCTGCCCATTTTGGATGATTTTGCGCGAGCGGAAATGGCTTCGAAGGATGCTGAGGATGCCGCGGCGTTGAAGGAAGGACAGGCACTCATACAGACCAAGTTCAAGCAAATCATGGAATCGCAGGGTGTGCAGCAGATTGAAGTCAACCCGGGCGATGCATTCGATGTGGATTTGCACGAAGCCATCACCCGCATTCCTTCGCCGGAGTTCAAAGGGAAGGTGGTAGATGCGGTCGAGGCCGGCTACAAATTGAATGATACAGTCATCCGCTACGCCAAAGTGGTCGTAGGAGAATAAGGGAATGAAACCATGGCGAAGCGCGATTATTACGAAATTCTAGGGGTCGACCGAAAGGCATCAGGGTCGGATGTGAAACGGGCTTACCGCAAGCTGGCCTTGAAGTACCATCCGGACAAGAACCCGGATGACTCCAAGGCAGAAGAAAAATTCAAGGAGGCCGCAGAAGCCTATGAAGTTTTGCAAGACGATCAGAAACGAGCGCAATACGATCGGTTCGGACATGATGGATTGAAGGGAGGCGGCGGACCCGGTGGTGCGGGTTTTGGCGGCATGAATATGGAAGACATTTTCAGCCAATTTGGGGACATCTTTGGTGGAGGGTTCGGTGGAGGTCAAGCCGGTGGAGGTCGCCGTCGTCGAATGAAGGGTTCGAATTTGCGCATCAAGGTGAAGCTTACATTGGAAGAGATTGCGGCGGGAGTGGAGAAGAAGGTAAAGGTTTTCAAGCAGGTGCAGGCGGACGGTGCTGAATACAGCGATTGTCAGACCTGTCAGGGCACCGGCCAAGTGCGACGCGTTCAAAACACCATTTTGGGACAAATGCAAACGGCATCGACGTGCCCGCAATGCCAGGGAGGAGGCCAGTCGGTCAAGAACCGTCCAGCGGGTTCGGATGAATGGGGAATGGTGCGGAAAGAAGCGGTTGTCAATATTGACATTCCCGGGGGAGTTGAGGATGGCATGCAGCTGAGCGTACGTGGCGAAGGCAACGGCGCTCCCATGGGAGGTGTTCCCGGCGATTTGCTCGTGGTCATTGAGGCAATTCCTCATGACGAATTTCAACGCAACGGTAAGAATTTGCACCATGACTTGTACATCCCATTCACGGATGCTGCGCTCGGTGCTCAAGCTGAAGTACCCTTATTGGGGAGCAAGGCCAAAATCACCATTGAGCCGGGAACGCAAAGCGGACGCATTGTCCGGCTCCGCGGCAAAGGCCTGCCGTCGGTGGACAGCTATGGACAGGGGGATCTATTGGTCAACATTAACGTTTGGACTCCGAAAAAACTTTCGAAAGAAGAACGCGCGTTGCTGGAGAAACTCCGCGATTCCGATAATTTCAATCCGGATACCGATCACCAAGAACGAGGCTTTTTTGATAAAGTACGTGATATGTTCACCTGACCATTAACTTCGTCTCCTATGGAAAAAGGAGCTGCTTTGGTCATTGACCATGTCTCGAAATCATATGGACCGCAAAAAGCACTAGACGCTGTCCATTTTACCGTACCAAAAGGAAAGGTTTTTGGTTTGTTGGGCCCCAACGGTGCGGGCAAAACAACTTTGCTGCGCATGCTCAACGGCATCACCCGAGCTGACGCCGGATCAATCGCATTTTTTGGTGAGCAACTTTCGCGCCGGCATCTGCCGCGCATTGGCTATTTGCCCGAAGAACGGGGTTTATATAAAACCATGCGTGTGGGTGAACAGGCGCTTTACTTTGCACAGCTGCGCGGCATGAAAAAAGAGGACGCCCGAGCGAAGCTCATGCATTGGTTCGAGAAGTTGGAAGTGGACGGTTGGTGGAACAAAGAAGTCAGTGAAGTGAGCAAAGGGATGGCCCAGAAAATCCAATTCATCCTCGCAATTTTACACGAACCCGATCTGCTGATTTTGGACGAACCCTTGAGTGGTTTTGATCCCATCAATGCACAACGGGTGCGCAGTACGATTCAAGAGATGAGCAATCAGGGAGACACCACCATTTTACTCTCTACACATGACATGGGCAGTGTAGAGGAGATGTGCGATGAGGTGGCGCTTTTGCACCAAGGAAGTTTGGTGTTGAACGGGCCGGTTCAAACCCTGCGAGATGAGGCCCGTGACGGTCGCGTGCAAGTTACTTTTCGAGGCACAGTGATGCAGTTTACAGTCGCCCTCGGTGCCAGTGCCGAATTATTGGAAGTGACTTCGGATGCACCTCGACCAGGGGAACACACAGCAATGTTGCGTTTGCCATCCGCTACCGATTCATCCCAATGGATCCACTGGATTTCGGGAACGGTGCAATTGACCTCTTGCACGGAATGGCAGCCGAGCATGCGGGATGTATTCATGCAGGCAGTGAACGAAACGTCAAAAGTTGCCTCATGAAAACGTTAAAGCACATCATTTACAGGGAATGGAGCACGCGCGTCCGGCGAAAGGCATTCTGGTTGGGCACGCTGCTCATTCCCGCGTTACTTGCCGGGAGCATTGGGATAAGTGTTTGGATGAATTCAGGCGCTGAAAAGGAAGCAAAGGTGCTCGTTGTTGATGCCTCAGGATTGATCTCACGGTTTGACGATCGCCGGGAAGTCTGGCTCCCGACACATCCGGATTGTTTTCCGGAACGCTCAAAATTGATGTATCGATTTGCGCAAGAGGCCATGGGGGATGACGAATTTTTAAAATCGGATTTTGACTTAATGGTTTTCTTCGATGACGGAATCCTGCAGCATTCGAGCGCGAAATATTATTACGAGAAAGCTCCCGCGATGTCCACGGAACGAGCCATTTCAAATGACCTTGCTTCGGCCATTGAACGGTTCAAGGTCAAGCGCGATTTGGAACTTGATTTCGAGACGTACAAACGTCTAAAAACGTCCATTAAATTGGTAGGTGAAGATGTCGTTACACGCGATGGAAATGCAACGGGCAGGGCACTTATTGGCTTTTTTTTCAGCGCCTTGCTTTTTCTGCAAATCGTTATTTACGGCATGCATGTCATGCGGGGCGTCATCGAAGAAAAGGCGAATCGAATCGTCGAGGTTGTGATCAGCGTGGTCACACCCATGCAACTCATGACGGGCAAAATCATTGGCATCGGATTGGTCGGTTTGACACAGTTTGCTTTGCTGGCCGCATTGGGGTGGCTGATTTACTTCGCGGGAGGCCGCTGGCTGGAGGCCTCGGATTTACTCAAAGCAACATCAGATGCGTCGGTCAGCTTGGATTTTGAGAGTTGGATGGCGACGCAATCCGGATTGCGTTTTTTATTGGATGTCAATTGGCCGCTGATGGTGACAGCAGTGGCGGTCTTTTTTGTGCTGGGTTATTTCATGTACGCCTGTATTTTCGCGGCCATTGGCGCCGCTGTTGACCAAGAGTCAGACGCCCAGTATTATACCATTCCAGCATTAATTCCGCCTATGTTGGCTTATCTCCTCGCTGCGTCATCCATTGAGAATCCCGAAGGAGACCTCTCGATTTATGGCTCATATTTTCCGTTAACAGCGCCCATCATGATGATGACGCGCATTCCGATGGGCGTGGATGGGTGGGAATTGCTTGTGGCGATTGGAGGAATTGGAATCATGTCCTATTTGCTGCTGCTCGCTTCTTCCCGGATTTTTCGGTTGGGGATTTTGACCCGTGGGAAGCGATTTTCATGGAAGGATCTTTGGAATGGTTTGCGTTCGAGGCATTAAAAACCTTGCAAGAATTGCCGGATGAGCCAAATGGAACGATCTCCAGAAACCCAAAAGCGCGTTGCGATTGTTGATTGTGGCACCAACACCTTCACCATGGTGATTGTGGACTTGATTGCCATGGCTTGGGAGGAGGTGTTTCGACTTCGGTGCCAAGTTTTTCTCGGCAAGGGTGGATTTGCCAGCGCTTCGATTTTGCCCGACCGATTTGCAAAGGGATTGGATGCATTGGGCATCCTGAAAGAAGCCAGTGTCAACTATAACGTGGATGAGGTGAGGGTTTTTGGCACCAGCGCCTTGCGCGACGCAAGCAATGCAGAAGATTTCTTAACGAAGGCGAAGGCCAAGGTTGGTTGGGACATTGAAATTATTGGAGGCGACGAAGAGGCCGACTTGATCCAATCGGGTGTGCAGTTGACCCTTCCCGCGTGGAAGGAACCGCTCATGATCATGGACATTGGAGGGGGAAGTTTGGAGCTTATAATTTTGATGCCTGGCACCAAAGGCGATTGGGAGAAGCGATGGTCGAAAAGTTTCGATGCGGGTGTTTCGAGGCTTGCCGAATTTGGGAAGCCATCGGACCCCCTGACCGAAGCGGGTGCGGAGCGATATACAGCGTTTTTGGAAGAGACTTTGGCGGCAATGGTGGAGGGCATTGAAGCGCATGAACCGAAGCATTTGGTGGGCAGCAGTGGGTCGTTCGACACGTTTGTGGAACTCGTGCGGCACGCACAGGTTCCCGCATTTTCGACAACGCCGCCTGAAAAAGCCGTGAACGGTCATCCGTCCCTCCAGGTCATTGACCGCGATGGATTGATGGCGATGCATTCAAAATTGCTCAACTTGGACTTTGCCAATCGGTTAGCACTTCCGGGCATGGCGCCTGCTCGCGCCCGGCTCATACCGCTTTCGAGCATGCTTGTTCAAGTTGTACTCGCTGCATTACCGCCGGAATGCGATGTCTACCAATCGCCTTACGCCCTGCGCGAGGGAGCTTTGCACGCGATGATTCGCGAATGACCATGCGCAGCATTCGAAGTTTGGCAACATCTTTGCACTACGATTGAGACCCTTAAAGGAATACAAATGA
>CAJQKK010000164.1 GCA_905478895.1 uncultured Flavobacteriales bacterium
GGGTTGGTGGCGTTGATCATGGAACTGAAATGTAATGGAAATTCGTTTTCCAATGGGCCCTGGGGAAAGTGATTCTGCTGCTTTCCTCAAATCGAACGAAAGACGCAAGTGCCTCAGTCGAGACCAGCCCCCAACCCCAAATCAAAACGCATCAGCAAGGCGAGGCCATCCAATTGCGGCCCAGTGGGGTCGAACTGAACCTGAAGCGCCGCGTGGAGTTTGCAGATGGCCCCGAGCGACTCACGATCGTGCAGCGCAAAGGCCTCTGCGACCAACACCGTTTCCAGATACCGGAGCTTCCCGCGTTCGAAAACGTAGACATTGGGGTGCACATACAGCCGGTAGCTGCTGCGGGCGATTTCGATTTTTTCCGGGAGGCTAGCGCGCACATGTGACCAGCCGGGATGCGTGGGATTGTTCCGCATGTTCCAATTGTTTTTGAGTTGAACTCCACATCTTCTGGCCACCGTGCCCAGGATTGGATCGGTTGGCAGAAAACGCGCCTTTGACAGCACGTTCCCTTCTGGATGCATGGCAAACATAAGAAAATCGATATTGTTTCGGGTCAATGGATCTTTGAACTTCCATTGATAGCATTTCCCCCCTGTACCTGAAATCAGGCAAGATACAAGTCGGTCTAGAGACTTCCCGGTTGATCGCTGACATCCTCAAGAAGCGGAATAATTGCGCTCAATGAAGGCGGCAATTCTTTTGAAGAAGTCAACGCGAGATGGTAAGCGGCACGGCTAATTCCAACGTAAAGAAACTTACCAATCATATCCGCGCGTGTGGTAGAATGAAGATGTTCAATGTCATGGAAAATTACAGACTCAAACTCCAATCCCTTGATAAACTTGACTGAAAAAACGCGCACCGAATTTGCATTTCCAATTACTCTGCCTTGGTCGCATGCCTCTACCGGTATGCCACACTCTTGAATGGCTGGCTCAATTTCCAACAGCCTTTTGACTTCAAACACACTTTGATCATCTTTCACAATTACCGCAATGGTCGGTAATACTCCGTCGCTATAATCTTCACTAATCGATCTGATATAATCTCCCATCCACGCCATTCTCTTACTTTGATTTTCGGAGATGAATAATTTAGGCTTAGGCTCAAAAGGGCTAATCTGAGTCGTGCTTTTGAATGGCGCAGGTCTGCTCTGCTGCTCTTTGAATAAAGTCCGTGCAATCTCTAGGACACTTGGGCTTTGTCGGTAACTTCTTTCTAGAGATACAATATCACAATAAGACCCTGTGCTAGAAATTCGCCTTGACAAGGTAGAGTCAAGTTTATCCCAATCTTTAATTCCTCCGAGAGTCATCCTCTGCATTAGATCTCCACAAAACGTAACAGAACTTATTACGGGATGTGCGAATGAAGTGATACAGTCGATATCCATCAAACCGAAATCGGTGATTTCATCAACAGCAATGACTGCTTTTATAGCTCCTTCAAAGCCCACTTGAAATGAGTGCTTCCTGCTCTGCTGTATTTCCCGAAAAGCTTGCGGCGCTGCGCTACGGTAATCCAACATAATTCGATTGATGAATCCTAACAAAAAAGCCTCCTCGTCAGGGTGCACCTTCCTGTTCTTCTCTAACAATTGATCAAGAAAAGAATGTGAAAGCACCCGCACACTAATGCGAAACTCCTGACTTTTTCGAAACTCCCGATATGAAGGAAGCACCTCATCAAAAACATTCTGATTGATCCCTGTTCCTATGGATCCAAACAAATATGCAAAACCAATGAGCTCCATCTCATCCGTAGAAGAAAAGTCAAGAAGCTGTCCGTAAAGCCCCACAATGCGGAGGTCTCTTTCAGAAAAGTGCTCATTTGAACCCAAACCTTCTGCCGCTTTCTTTCTGACAATTTCATCAAGACTCTCCTGTAACCTTTCAAGCCACGACTTCTGACTCCTGCCCTCGGTTTCTGCAAACACAGCCTCCAGATTAGATCGCAACTCTAAATCTGAAGCAAGGGCATCGAGCTTGCGACGCACCGATATCCTTAGCAGCTCATTTCCAGAATCCCTCAGGCTTGTCAAAACACTACCGTGGCGCACATTCAAGTTGTTATAAACCTGTATCAAATCTCGCAAGGATTCGATTTTTGATTGAAGTGTATTATTTAGAATATTCCCTAGTGCTACATTTAACTCCACGTGACCAAAAGACAATTGCCTCAGTTCGCTAATTCGACGGGACAATTTGGAATACAGTGCCTTAGTAAAATGTGCTTCAAGGCTTCTAATATGCCCTGGGTCCGAGTAGAAAAACAATTCTTGATAGCCCTCATCTTGATTTGAGCAGGGTTCGATATACGCTCCCTTGGCATATATCCTGTATTTACGACATAAGTCTCTTTTGTAACTGTGCCAATCCACCACAGCACTTTCTAAATGACCAAGACCTTCGTCTCCCATGGCCTTCTTCAGGTACTCTTTCAACAACTGACTCGGAGAAATAAAAACCCAAGGACTTCGCGTTCCAAATAAGACATGCTTTTCCTCATCTGCAAGGAATTTACCCTTCATTTCGAGGTACTCCTCAATGCTCTCACTGATTAGAAATTTTATACGTTGAATGAGTGTCGTAGTCTTCCCTGTTCCAGGCCCTCCCTCGATTACCAGGAACCTACCATCAAAAAAATGACCTCTTTTTACCTTTTCCTGAAGGGGATCAAGAATATGCTGAGTGCGCAAATCACTTTGAGTTCGAATAAATTGCCTTCTCCTCGATTTCAATTCGATAACTCGAGCATGCAGCGCTGCCTTCTCATGCTTTCTTTGATCCAATTCTTGCAATTCTTGCAGAAATTCATTCGATGACTCCTCTTGGTCAGCGATCAATTTATTAAGACTCTCCTCTTCATCGATCAATCTCATCAACTCCTTCTCTTCGGCCAACTTTTGCTGCTCTTCCTTTTCAATTAAACGTTGAAGTTCAATTTCATCTGCATCAACGCTGGTGTCAATTCGAGGTGATTGACTCGCTTCAGACTCCTGCAACTGCGTTGTCCATTGCCGAAGGCTTGGAATTCTCAAAACGGAATTTGAGCCAATACTGAGTTGAACCTCTAAGGCGTCTACGTTGCTAATATCTGGGAAATATGCTGCCTTAGATTTGATCGTAAGAGACCGATGGCCTGCATCAGCGCCAAATGCATGATGACCAGAAGAATTTAAGATGAGCACTTCACCCAACCTCGTGTTCTTGTAAACATTTGCGTTGCCGGGAGGCACGGTGAGCACCCTCGGAGGGTTTCTTCGTACATCCGAAATTCCTCCGTTGATATCAGTGACATAGTGAATGTGTCCTCCTGCTGGCTCATTTGTCAGCCATAAGACCTTCGCTATACCATTTAAAGATGCATCGATACGAGCCACAGCTGGGCTAGGGATGAATTCTCTCCTTTCTTCCACTAACCTGACCAATATATCCTCGCCTATCTGTCGACTCATTGTTCCATTCGGTTAGAGAGTTGCCGCTTGGGCTCCTTTTTCAAGATTGCATGTCGCACACAAGGCCTGTCCATTTTCAATGGATGTCGTACCTCCTAAAGAATGTGGTTGGATGTGGTCCGCATGAAAGGAATTTTTATCGATGTCACATTCACAACTTTGACACACCCCCCTGCTCCGTCGAAATAAAATTTCTCGTTGGACATCATCAAACCCACGCTTTGGATCCAAATGAGCAAGCTCTGGAACTCGCTCGAGAATGGAAGACAGCAAGATGCTAGCTCGATCTCTCATGTTCGGTGTACTATCACTCCTTGCATAATCCCGGTATGAAATGAAGGTTTGACTTTGGTCTTCCATATCATTCTCCCCATCCAATTTTCTCTCTAACTCAAAGTCATTGTATGCATTGGAAATTTGAGTTTCAAATCCCTTGAGAGCATAAGTCTCTTTCAACTCACGAATCACCCACATCAGTGTGATGAAACTAAATTTCTTTAGTAGAGGTGGATGATCGAAATGCGCTGTAATCCAGTTGGCTGCACTCGTAAATGCAACACAGGCCTTATTGTTCTGCGTAATGCTCGCATTCGCTTCGTACGTCTTTTTTATCGCACCCGGAGAAATCCCTACATGATCCTGATGAATGAATTGATGAAGTACCTTGGAGACACTATCCTCAAAGGCATACCGTCTATCCGAGTAGCTTACAAAATCGGTCTTTTGAAAGATTTGGTGTTCTGCCAGTTTTTTCACGACCTCACGCATATTCCCACTGATCGCTCGGCGCTTTTCAGCGGCATTCAAAGGAGTACCATGCTGCAATCGAAGAAACATGTCCTCGGCCTGTTCTTGGGAAAAACCTTCCAAAATGACACATGACAGATTGGTTTGTTGCAAGCGCGCTTTTATCCTTGCATCGAGTTCGTTGTAGGAATTATTCGCTATTTGCACTTCCACTCCATCGACATTCACCGAATCTTCATTCCCAAGGGAGAACTTGCCCTCAAAATAAGAGTATACAGCATCTAGCCTTTGCTGACCATCATATACATCATAGTAAACAATTCCATCTTCAAGGACCTGCTTGAGGTAAACTTTTGGGACATCATATTCTCGAATCAAACTATCAATAAGCAGTCTTTTTTGATCCGTAGTCCACACAAGTGAACGCTGCACGTCTGGAATGCGAATAGTTCCTTCCCTTCTCCATTGATTTAACATCAAAACGGAGTTATTACTGGTTTTACATCTTGGCATAGCTTCTAATCCTTGGTAGTTTGTAATTTATGAAGAAAATATTAATCAACAACTCATCTCATGCATACACTCTCTTTTAAACACATGATAATGAGCCTGTGGGCATCAATCCATTCGTCTCTTACGCGGCATAAGCATACGTATTTTGTGAAGGGGAATTTCGAGCTTCTGCAATTCGATGGCTTTTGCGATTCACCTTATCCTTCCTCTTCAAATCTTTCAAGCTTAATTGCGGTTGTGATAAGACGTAATGACCCCACCACAGCTTCAGGTAAACGCGCCCAGACGACACGGCATCCACACAATCACCCCACCAGCCGCGTCGGCCAGTCGGTATCCGCCCAGGTGGACGGCTCGCCTAACAAATCGGCTCCGGCAGTGACGCAGTCGCGGTACAGGGATTGAACGGGAAGGCCCGTGGCGATGTGTTCGGGTTGGGCGACGTAGACGATGGCGTCGACCCATTCGCCACTTTGCTCGATCTGCACAGCCATGGTTTGGCGGGCATAATGGCGCGGAGCTCCTTCAAATTTGTCCAAAGACGCGAGGTGAGCCGAAGTCGTGCGGTACAACACGCCGCGCAAGGGGGAATCCGGAGAGTCCGCCGGCGCTACGTTGGCATAGGCAATTGGCTTGTTGTACGAACGCTTGTTGAAGACGCGTTTGTAGCCCGGCAACGCACCCACACAACGCTCATCAAACGCCACATCACGCCCCAACATCCGGCTGAAATCCTGGTTGGAGCCATAGGCGAAATACCACACCCGATCGCCCTTCAAAGCGCTGCCGTCATCGTGCCAACGTCCGCTAGTCACAATGGATTCACCGCGGCCTTCATTGAAATACACCCAGGCGTTTATCGTGGTTTTGGATCGGGATACCCCATCCTAACATTAGGGAAAACGGAAATCAGGCTTTTATGG
>CAJQKK010000165.1 GCA_905478895.1 uncultured Flavobacteriales bacterium
TTATGCCTGGATGGTGGAATTGGTAGACACGACAGACTTAAAATCTGTTGACCCGAAGGGTCGTGCGGGTTCAAGTCCCGCTCCGGGTACCAAGCGGGAGATTGCAGCAATGCGGTCTCCCGTTTTTTAATGCAATCAAAGTGGAATTCTAATTCAGGATGATTTTTTGGCTACCAATTGGAGTGCCTTCTGCAGAGAAAGAAGCTATCAGAAGCGTTTTTGGCAGAGCCTGCGAAGGTAGAACTTCGTTGTTTCGCAGGAGTCCGCTCCAAACCACTTGACCGAGCGTATTATTCAATTGAATCAGCAAAGGACCGTCATAAGTTGTCTTCAGCATATACCCATTTTGTGAATGAGTTAAGGTAACATCTACCTCAAAACGGTACTGCTGGATTTCTGTTGAGCTCAGGCTGACAACGTTTGATGTGGTCTCGACCAAGCTGGAATTTGTATTCGGTTCACATGAAGGTAACTCAATAATAACCCGGTAATCGGATTGTGAACTCATCGCATTATTATCCGTGTAACTATTGGTAGTATTTGCCACAACTGCAAAGGTTTCCCATTCGGTAGCTCCAGGCTCCAGGCGCTGCAATTGGAAGTTGGCATAGTCGGCACCCTCGTAACTATTCCACCACAAGTTGACGTTATTGTTCACACCAAGGTTGGCAGATAGGTGGATGGTTTTGTGAGAATCGCTCAATTCGGCCTCACCCTCGTTTATTATTCTTCGTGCAATTCTGTACGACTGTGGATTGATGTCAGCTGCTGATTCTAAATCAACGAAGGCGCCCTCTTCGATGGGTACAACTCCAATAAGCTCATATTCACTCGAAGTCCCGCTTAATTTGTAGACTCCCACATTCAATGTAATGGGCGCCGCATCCGCCGCATCCCATTGCACCACACAATGGTTGTTCTCATCGATGGTAACATTGCAAATTTCAAGGGGGCGCCTCAAGCAAATGATTCCGGAATTATCCCATTGAAAATCACTTTGAAGTGGCTCGATTTCATACAGTGTATTCCCAAAATGAGTGATTTCAGCCCCATGACTTCCGTGGCTGCAGTTGAAGACGTAGCACCCAGAATCATAGCATTCATTGAATTCCATTTGTTGTTGTTCGCATGGAAATCCGTTGTATTGGTTATTGTAGGAGGCGTTTCCACCTAAAGTCCACCAAAAACGGTGGTCTTGGGCACCTTGAATCACTTCTATTCGAAAGGACTCATAAGCACAACTTCCATCATCCTCAACGGCCCATTCAGAATAATTACATGCAGACGAATCGGTGCATCCGGTGTAACAACTTCCATCGTCAGAGGTGGCTCCCCAATCATAATTCGGCGCTGCTTCGTCCGTACATCCAGGGCCTAGGTAGAACCAATAGGAATAATTCCAAGTATCATCGCTGCTCCAACTTCTTCCCGGTGTTGAGTCAAAACTCTCATCATGTTGGTTAATCAAATCCCACGAGGAACAGGTATAATCGAAAATATAGATATTTTCGAGAAGAACCCTAAAAAAGCCAGAATCGGGCACTGGAATGTGAAAATGGCCTTCGGGATCATCAAACATTAAAACAGTCCCCGATTCTAATGTTTCACCAAAAACGTTTCTAAGTTTCCAAGAGGCATCAGGTGAGTTATACTTCGTGCTCGGGAGTGATAGTTGAATTTGATGGTAACTACAATTGCCGTCGTCAATTGTATGCCACGAATTATAATTCAGTGCATCAGGATCTGTGCATCCCTCTTGGTTAAAGCACAGACTTTGGTCATTGAATGCGAATTCAGGATTCCAGTAAGCGATGTCATTTTGATTTGTGATAATTAAGAGTGAGCTAGGGGTTCCCACTTGTTCATTGATGTTGGTGTTCACCAATTGGCAACCATGAGTTGCACAGCCATGAAATTCTGTGAGTAGCGGAGTAGGTGTGAAAGATTGAAATGAACTGGTGCTATCCATATTTAGGCCTGACAAGAAGCTCACGTCAATCTCATCAAGGGTGCCTATAAGATTGCAGCTGTCGACCTCAATTTGAATTTCTATCGGGAACCAATTATCGCCATCACAATAAACACACGTATTGAATCCAATGTTTGATGGGTCCATGGTCGCATTCTCGTCATAATTACTTGCTAAAGGGTCTGCACATCCATAGCAGTCGTAGGAACAAGAAATATTGGACGAGGCCTCGGGGTTGAAATTGCAAGCGTTTGGGTCTGAACATAAGTTCCAACTAGCACAATGTGCCTGGAAGTCCAAATATTCAAAACAGTCATCCGGACTTGAATTCGTTGTGCAGAGTATCACGTCCTGGTTGAGATTTTTAATAGTCAATTCCCCGCCATTCCATCCATCTCCATATGTATCAAAGGTCCTCAGAGTGTATTGGACACCGCATTGCAAGAGTATTTCAAAATAACCTGATCCATTTCCACCGGTGAGAGAGCCTGAGCAATCCAAACCCCATCCTCCGGACTGAAATACATATTGCCCAGTGACGGAATCCATTATACCCCAAGCGATTTCGTCTGGATAGTATCCAGGAGACACTTCGATGATGAATGGCTCTTCGTCGCAAAGGGGAGCAATATCATTGCTGCCGTTAGAGCAACTTGCAATAAAACTGGAATACTCGAAACAGCCAGCTTCATTATTTGTCGAATTTGACGTACAGAGAAGCAAATCCTGGTCTTGGTTCAAAATGGTCAACCCACCACCATTCCATCCATCTCCATATGTGTCCCACGTCACAAGTTGATACTCCATTTCGCAAATCAGGGATATTTCAAACGTACCCGCGCCATTCCCTCCATTTAGGGCATATATGCAATTCAGTGAATCTTCTCCAGTAGAGAAAATGACATCTCCACTAAGTAATTCAGAAAGTTCCCAAGCGATTTCGTCTGGATAATATCCAGGAGACACTTCGATGATGAAAATTTCGGATTCCTGGGCGAATAATTGAACGTTGCAGCTGAGGATCAGTGCTAGCATTGGAATAAGTATCTTCATCATACAAGATGTATTCAATGGGTTGATTTCTATTTACTTAAGAGGCAAGAGATAAAGCTAATGAAAAATGATTCGATATTTTTTGTCGTTCACTCATTTATTTTTCAGTTCGTGTACACCTTCTTCCCTGCCGTATTCGCCATTCTACTGCTAACTAGTATGGTTTAAGGACGGTAAAGGAGGGAAGAAGAAGCGCCTCTACGAGGGATCACAAGCGTTTCCCACGTTTCATCGAAGATTCCCTCTCTTTGGAGAGATTCCTTCAAAGCCTTGAATTCATCGAGGTTAGCGAATAAGGGGTTCGAGAACTGTCCCGCTCCGGGTACCAAGCGGGAGATTGCAGCAATGCGGTCTCCCGTTTTTGGTTTTTTGACCGTGAGATCAACTGTCGGACAAATGATGCGAGTTTCCCAGAGCGCACGCTCCC
>CAJQKK010000166.1 GCA_905478895.1 uncultured Flavobacteriales bacterium
TTGTTGATGTAACGCAAGAAAAGGTAGATGAGCTTCAAAAAGAGTCGGCAGAACTTTTAGAGTCTTACACCACTCATTACCAATCAGTATTTTTGGTTGATGGGATTGCCTATGCATCAATTGCTAGCGATAAAGCACTTTTGTGAGGTGGTTTTCCGCCGGCTCCGCAATGCCGACAAGGCTAATCATAGGATTTGCGGCCATTTTTTAGTTACTTACAACCCTAAATTGTAACTTCATTATTATGAAAAATAAATTCTTACTTTTTGCGGTCGGTTTACTTCTCGTGTCTTGCCAGTCGAACAACTCACCGGAGGATGCCGTACGCAATGTCGTAAATGCGTTAATTCAAGGTGACTGTGAGGCTTTTCAGGCCGGTTGTTCGGAAGAGCAGGGTGAAGATATCCAGGAATGGTGCTCAGACGAGAAAGATTGGGGTCAGGATGTCGAAAGGGCAAAGGAAATGTATGGCGATCGTTTTGATTGGGAAGTTTCTTCAGCCAGATTAGAATTTACTTCTCCTGACGGATCTGACTCGGAAACCCTTGACGTAATCCTGGAAAATGGGATTTGGAAGGTAGACCCTTGACGTAATCCTGGAAAATGGGATTTGGAAGGTAGATTTTAACTAACCCTTCTGACAAGGAGAAGCCATCACACGGATTTACATTGAAGCCGGGGTGCCGAGTGCATCCCGGTTTTATTTTTTGGAGATCTGCTTAAGTAGGTCAATCTTATTTCCTGCTTGACCAAATGGGGGTTGAGGGTGTTCGGCTTCTGTCCTGCTGGCTCCACAAGTAAAGTGGACTTTACATCCTGGATGAATTTGTAAAGCCTACTTGACCAAATCCGGGTTCAGGGTGTTCGGTTTCTGTCCTGCTGGGTCCACGAAGTGACCAGTTAGCTCGAGAACTGCGAAGCAGTTCAGCCCCTCTGCCGAGCGCTGGTTTCAAGCTCGCTTGGGAATAATCGATCGAGGAGGGGTAAGCGCGTCAGCGCTCGAGCCCAATTCACTCTGAGTAAAAGGTGAACAATAACCGCAGGTCAGAGACTCCCTGCTAGTCTCCCTGCTCTTCGTTGAATTCAGCCCCCGTCGGTAAGAAAAAGAGATCCTTCAGACCAAAGAAATTCAACTTCGTAAGATTGCCGCTTGGCATCTTTACTCCGCAAAAATTCGATGTTTAGCTTTACGAACGTTTTTTCGCAGCTATTGATAGCTCCAGGCCATTCAGTAGGTATTGATTTCATGGAAATCAGCGACAAATCAAGAATTTTTGCGCCCTTGTCCTTGATTGTGCCATACATATCAGCAATTGTATACTGCATGTCCTGGTTCATGCCTTCAATAATGGACTGTCGCTCGGGGTTCATGATTTCATCACAAAACAAGTGTCTTCCCTGAACCAAGGCACACTCGCCTGCTGTCGTTGCCGAGATCCAGTCGTTGCATGCTTCATTTAAAAGCGTTTTTTCTTGTTCGGAGACTTTCATCAGTCTGTCGTAGCGAACAAGGAACCGTACAGCAGGTTGCCCACCTCCTAATGTTCTTACATCCCAAACTGATTCTTCGTCGTCCCAAGAGGAGTAGGCATTGCTCAATGATAAGATTGTTTTTCTCTCTCCAGTTCGCTCACCAGCTTCTATTGCATATTGTTCGAGTGATGCGCTTCCATAGCTCATTCTAAGTTCCACATCACTTGATTCTAATGAATAAGGAAGGCCTCCATTGCGGTAGAATTCCTCTGAAGATGCGTCTATGTCAACCTTGCCAATGTGTGATTCTGTCAAAACGAAAAAATCATAGACCAATCCTGGGGACATGCAAGGATTTTCGTTTGACCGACTCACGAAAAGTTCACAGTTTGGGGAGACATAGATCTCCTCAGGGGATTTGACAACGAATGTTTTCGGAGAAGTATCGATCGATTCTGAAAACAGAGTCATGCTTGTAAAAGCAGAAGATTCGAAGTCTCCAGCCCCATCCCAAAACGCCACGTACCAATCATCATCAATTGTGAAGACACCGGAGAATGATGGGTACGCACAGCCAAAGGAGCTATGAGGAATACGATCATTGGTGCAACGAGAAACAATTTCATCAGGGGGAGTTAACTCATTCAACAGCACGGCGTACCAGTCTCGTTCTTCTTTGTTGCAAAGAGTGCGTACCCTTTCGAACGCACACATGTTGGCCCATGAATCTCGCAATGATTGAATTTTGGCAGCTAGACGAGGTGAGGAGGTGTCTTCTAAAATCTTGTTCGCTGAGACCAGGGTTTGTTCTGTTTCGTTCAAAGACTTGTGACAGGTGGTTAGTTTGCCTCGCATCACCTCAAGTGAATCTTCAAAAATTGTGGTTCGTGCATCCAAATCTGCCTTCGCTCGCTTTAATTCGGCCTTGGCAGCAATAAAATCCATCTCAAATTGATCGCGATCAAACGTGATTGTCACCACCTCTTCAAGCAGCTCTTTTTTGTTCATCTTTTGAAGGGGAGTGTCATCCTGACATATGGCATCGCCGCACACTGAAATTAACAGGGCGAATACTACCAAGAGCCTGAATGGCCTATTGGCAGATTTTTCCAACAGAATTGATTGTTTCATGAGAGTTGAGTTTGGTAAATGTAATGAATCACTGCTCTTGGTATTGAGACAAATATTGTAATTTCAGGGCAAAACTTAAACAGCCATGAATCGTTTGTCAATCCTTCTCGTTCTTTCCTTCATTGCACTTTTCTTTGGTGCTTGCGGTCCTTCTGGACCAAGCGGCAAGTATTCTGCGGGCTTCTATTACGCCAACTTTTACGAAGGGGGAAAGGTTTCATTTTACCAAGCTTCAAGTATTACATCCACGAATTACAGTTGCATGACAAAAGGAGAGTGGCGTTTGGACGGAGACGCGATCGTGATCTCAGGACTTTACAACCCAAATTGTTCCGGTGTTTCTGACTGGAACGGGAAAGTTGGGGTTGACGGAGGAATCCGATTGTATAAAGAGTAATTCTCTTTCCTTGGAGGGCAGCTACAAATGCATTACCGCTCAACGAGCTCGCCGATTTGGTCAAATATGTAAACCCTAATTGACCAAATCGGGGTTGAGGGTGTTCGGCTTCTGTCCTGCTGGCTCCACATGTAAAGTGGACTTTCCATCCTGGATGAATTTGTAAAGCCTACTTGACCAAATCGGGGTTGAGGGTGTTCGGCCTTTTGACGTGATGCCCAAAAGAAACATAGTCACCTATTTTCTGAACTTGATTTT
>CAJQKK010000167.1 GCA_905478895.1 uncultured Flavobacteriales bacterium
GGTTTTATGCCGACCATCCGAAAGGGAGTACCACATGCGTTCTCGCTTGGGATCCCAGCGCATTAAAATCCATTTCCCGTCCAATGTGGCCGTGAAATTAGAAATGCCCGTGCCATCGTCGGAAAGAGTGAATCGCAGTTCCTCCGTATTTTTTGCAACCTGCAGAAAATCCTCGTTTGTGCGGTGCCGGCGGTGCGCCGAAATGCGCGGCGGAACAGAATCCACAGCCCACTCATATTCGCCCAATTGGCGGGTCGAAAACACAAACGTACCGTTTCGGCATTCGCCCGTATACCAACCGCTTATGGCGCCGTCGTCACCAACAGAACGGACGGCTGTTTTTGCGGAACATCCCAATCGATCGGCCCGTACTTCCACTGGCTTCGAAATGGGTGTATCGGACATCCCAATTCGAAAGCCGGAAACACCGGAATCCCGGACTAAAAGCGAAAAATCTTGGTAAAAAGAGCGAGAAGGACAAAGCACTTCAATCGAACCGTCATCCGAGCGAACCACATGGGAAAGGCTTCGATCGTTGAACTGCGCAGAATCATTCACTGAAGCCATAGCTATTGAATCCGACGCCGGTGATTTCCAAACCACCTCCCACTCTTTTTGAACCGCATTGCCGTGGACGTCCCAAATCTTGATAGAAAGAGACTTCTGGCACTTTACCAATCCACCACAAGAGAGGACGTCCGAAGTGGTTTGCCGCGTGTAAATCGGCAACCGATTGCCCGGCAACCGATGCATGCGATGGACCTGTTCTCCGGTAGAAGACCAAGCAGGAAAATAGGCATGCGCGTTCATATCGCGGTTCACGGAGAAGTCCAACGTATCCAATTCCCAAGCATGAACCAATTCTTCATCCACGCGCATTTCCGCCTTGTAAATCCCACAGCTGTTCCGCGCTGCGTCCAATCGGTCCAAAGCATCGATTGCCACCCGGAATCCACCGGCTGCGACAACCACGCCTTCGCGTTCCAATTTCACAGGCCGCTGGCGTCCATTGATGGAACCATTGCCCACGGGGAGGAGCCAAATGCCCCGCAACTCTGGATCGGTCTCATCGGCAATCTCAAATTGCCAAAGAAGTGGATTCAATGGCTTTTGTGTTGAAGTTTCGCGGATTTCAAAATGCAAATGCGGTCCACCACTCCCCCCTGAATTGCCGGACCAACCGATGGTATCCCCTGTTTCAAAAACAAACGATTGGCTGGGACGGGTGTCCAGCTCAAACTGTCGCTTTTTGTACTGAAGATCCACCGCACACTGCTCAATCGCAGGGGCAAATTCCCGCAAATGGGCATAAACCGTAGTCAGTCCCTGCGGACCGCTCAGGTATAGCGCGCGACCGTAACCGTAAGGGGAGATTTTGACACGCGAGATGACGCCGTCGG
Source organism: uncultured Flavobacteriales bacterium (assembly GCA_905478895.1). GTDB lineage: Bacteria > Bacteroidota > Bacteroidia > Flavobacteriales_D > Sanyastnellaceae > UA16. The sequence goes on from CAJQKK010000167.1 coordinate 1,401, forward strand.
TGGCCGCTAGCACAGGAAACCCTTCTCTGCCCTCTGTTTTAAAGTCCAATCCTGTGTGAAAATGATCGGCACGCAATTCGCCAAAATTCCCCGCCAAAATGAGTGGAATGTTCAAAGGAGAAGCCACCCCATCTCGATGACCGGCCCACCCGATGGGTGATGTGGAGTCTTGCCGAACCCCACCATTCTGAATCTGGCACACGGCTATGGACTGCACATCTTGCAGCAACAGGCTGCTCAGTGCCGCGCACCGGACAAAAAACCGAAAATGAGATGTATTCCACATGAAGGGTAGCAAAACTAAGCCAGGATGATAACGTCTCGGGCTATGAATTCGTCTTCAATTTGATTAAGTTTGTACAGAACCCTTCACGATGTTAGAATCTTCGAGTACAGCACCTAAAGCCACCTGGAATCCAGCGAAGCTGGACCATTTCCTGGCCCAAGTGCAAGCGCTCGTGGAGATGCATAACCTTCAGCGAAAAGAGTTATTGGAAACCAAATCGGCCTTGCTCGAGGCGCAATCAGAATTGAATGCAGCACAACGCTCAATGGCGCCGCAAAGCATTCAACGAACAGAAACAGCCGATTTAACACCCAATTCCATCCTCGCAGATGCGCTGCACGCCGTTCCCGAGGAAGCCCCTTCAGCAACGCCAATCGAAAACGATGTTGAAATGAATTGGAGCCATTCAACGGCTGTGCAGGGTTCAAAATCAACATATTCACCCCAACCCCCCCAATCAAAAGACCTTCGAGCTTTCGATTCGATTACGATTCAAAAGCTATTGGAAGAAATAAATTCATGCATTGCCCTTCTTGAAGAATAAATGGAAACGGTCAACGTACATATCGCAGGACGAGATTACCCTTTGCAAGCCCCCGCTGAACAAGTTGAACGCTTGAAAAAAGCAGCGGAAGAAGTGAACGAGCAGTTCGCAACTTTCAAAGGACAGTTCAAAGTGAACGACATCATCGATCTACTCGCCATGACGGCCCTCCATTTTGCATCAGAAGATGCGGTGCACAAATACGAACACAGCGTTGAGAAGCCACAAGAGCCCTCGACGGGAACCGTTCAACATTTGGACCAATTGTCCAAACGAATTCAAACACTTCTCGAGGTCTGATTTTAATCAGCACCCATGGAAACCACTTCATTGATTATCGGATCCTTCGCCGGCCTTGCGCTGGGCGCAGGATTAGGTTATTTTATCTTCAATCGCATGCTCAACAAGCAGGCGAGCCAAATCCTCAGCAAAGCTGAGGCCCAAGGCGAAAACCTCAAGGAGAAGAAAATCCTTCAGGCCAAAGAGAAATTCATTCAACTCAAAGAAAAGCACAACGCTGAACTCAAGGAGCGCAGTGCGAAGGTTCAATCGCGGGAGGACAAAATCCGCAATGAATCCAACCAATTGAAGAAGGAACAAGACCGCCTCAAATCTTCTGAAACTTACATTCAGAAGGAAAAAGAAAAGGTTGAGCAGCGCTTGGGTGCACTCGACAACAAAGGCAAAGAACTCGAAAAAAATCGGCAAAAATCAGTTGAGCTTTTGGAGCAAATCGCCAACATGTCTGCCGATGATGCCAAGTCCGCGTTGCAAGAACAGATTCTCCAGGAAGCAAAAGCCATGGCTTCTGCTCAAGTGCAGGACATCTTGGACGAAGCAAAACAGAAAGCCAATCACGATGCCAAGAAGATTGTCATTCAAACGATTCAACGCGTGGCTACTGAGCACAGCGTAGAGAACAGCGTTTCAGTCTTCAACATCACAAATGACGACGTAAAAGGTCGAGTCATCGGAAGAGAGGGGCGAAACATCCGAGCGCTGGAGGCTGCAACCGGAGTTGAGTTCATTGTCGACGACACACCGGAAGCCATCATCTTGAGCTGTTTTGATCCGGTTCGCCGGGAAATCGCACGGCTGTCCCTTCACCAATTGGTGACGGACGGTCGGATTCACCCTGCCCGCATTGAAGAAGTCGTAGCGAAGGTGAAAAAGAAAATCGAAGAAGAAATCCTCGAAATCGGAAAGCGCACCTGCATTGATTTGGGAATCCACAACATGAAGGGAGACCTGACCCGCATGGTGGGACGCATGAAGTACCGTTCATCCTACGGACAGAACCTGCTGCAACACAGCCGCGAAGTCGCCAATTTGTGTTCGACCATGGCCGCTGAACTGGGGCTTGATACCAAAGCCGCCAAGCGAGCAGGATTGCTGCACGACATTGGAAAAGTGAGCGACGAAGAAAGCGAATTGCCACACGCACTGTTGGGCATGAAATTAGCAGAGCGTCACGGCGAAAAACCAGACATTTGCAATGCGATCGGTGCACACCACGATGAAATTGAGATGACCACATTGCTCTCCCCTATTATTCAAGTGTGCGATGCCATATCAGGAGCTCGTCCGGGCGCGCGCCGTGAAATGGTCGAGGCCTATGTGCAACGCTTGCGTGACCTGGAAAACCTCGCCCTGGAATTTCCTGGAGTAACGAAATCTTTTGCCATCCAAGCCGGGCGTGAATTGCGTGTGATGGTGGAAAGTGATCAAGTTTCAGATGATCAGGCGGACCAGCTGTCCGTTGATCTCTCCCAACGCATCATGAATGAGATGACCTATCCCGGTCAAGTGAAAGTGACCGTCATTCGTGAGAAACGATCGGTGAGCATCGCCCGCTGATGACGCAATCAGCAAAACCGGCATTCGCGGCTTCCATCCGTTGGCAATCCGTCAATGTAGTGACGCAGGTGGTTTTGCAGTTGATTTTCATCGTGCTGCTGGCTCGGCTCATTTCAAAAGCTGACTTTGGCTTGATGAGCATCGCGCTCGTGGTGGTCGGTTTTGTTGAAATTTTCGCGCAAATCGGAATTGGTCCCTCGCTGATCCAGCGTGGCGATCTAAAACCCGAACAGATTCAAGCGGCGTTCTCATTCTCCGTAGTATTGGGCTGTGTCTTTTTCGCCCTGACATACGCCATGGCTCCAACGGTGGGGCAATGGTTTGAGAGTGCCGAATTGGCGAGCGTATTGCGATGGATTGCGTTGAGCTTTATCCTTTCGAGTTTGGCCTTGATTCCGAGGAGCCTTCTCATCCGAAACATGGCTTTCAAGAATCTATTCATCGCCTCTTTGGTCAGTATGGTGCTTGGCAATTTGGTGATTGGACTTGGCATGGCCTATGCGGGCTATGGCGTCTGGTCCTATGTGGGCGCTCTGCTCAGTCAAAATGCTGCACTCGGAATAATGTATTGGCTGCTCAAGCCCTCAGAAGCCCACGGAGCCTGGAAACCACAAAGCTGGCGACCATTGGCTCCAATGCTTTCCTATGGGGGACGAGCCACTTTGTACAACCTATTAAACTACGCTTCGAGCAAAGTAGATACCGTTTTGGTTGGGCATCATGCACAAGCAGGATCCACGAACGCCCTGGACAATCCAACCTTTGCTGCAAACGGTTGGACGACCACGGGGCTTTATGACCGATCTGCTTACCTCATGTCATTGCCTGTGAGCATCTTAGGGAAACTTGGCGACAGTGTCCTATTCAGCGGCATGTCTGCCATTCAAAATGAAAAAGATGCGTTACAAAGCGTGCTTCGACGAGCGCTTGGCCTGATCGCCTGGCTGACCTTCCCTGGCAGCCTGGCTATGGCTTGGTTTGCGGGAGATGTAGCTGCCTTACTGCTTGGTGAGCCCTATGCAGAAGCTGAACCCATTGTTCGGGTGTTGTTCATTGGCGTTGCATTTCGGTCAATGATTAAATTGGCGGACGCGCTCATTCGGGCGGTAGATGCGCTCAATGTGGCGATTCTAATCAAATCGATTTACCTCGCAGGTCTGGGGCTTTCTTCGTGGTTTGTTCTTTCCATTGGTTGGGGCATTGAAGGGGTCGCCTGGTCCGTAACAATTTGGACTATCGTTCAATTTCTTTTCCTAAGCGCCTGGGCGCTCCATTCTGCAGAATGGAACCTCTTGGATGCCATCCGATCCATCGTGCCCGGCATTAAGTCATTGCTCATTGCAACTGCCTTAATATGGATGTTGTCACAAGTGCTCCATTCGACAATGGCCGTCTATGCGCCTTCCGCATCGCCCTTAGCCATCCATCTTGCGCACGCCATGGTCGCTATCATCGGCACAATCATCGCACTTTTCGCAGCAGCTGTTCTCCACCCAGAAGTCGTGGATGGTGGTGACATTGAACTGCGAAAGCGTTGGACGGCGTATCTGCCACCCCGATTGCAAAACCGCATCCTTTGAATTTATTGCGCATTCTCTCACGCGCTGTCAAGCGCATTGGCTTCTTGCTTCTTTCGGTCGGCTTCTTCCAAGCCGTGAATGCTCAGTCTCCATCTGTGGTCCTCGGCAACGTTTCCCTCGCAGGCGACTCCAATGCCATTCGCATTCCTCTCGCCCATGTCCGTTCTGTTCGAACGTTGCCCGCAATCGACAGTTTGTGGCAAGATTCTACTTGGTCTTGGCGAGGGCCTTGCTCCGCTCCGACGGCACTGATCCAATTTGAGTGGATGGCTCCGAGCGACTCGGCAACAAAAACCACGCTCGTCAAGGAAGTGCCATGCATGCTGATGGTTGCAAATGCCGAATCAACCGGCAATCCATACACGGGTGAACTCACAGCAACAGCGGAATCGCTTTACGCCGAAGCGCAAAGCTCTTCGAATCCCCCTCAGTGCTTTCCGCCCACCTCGCCTATTCGAATGGCCCAAATTGAAGAGGCAATTGCGGAGTCGATATTCGAATCTGAAAAGGTACAATTGGCCATACAAATCAGTGCTCAAGAATGCTTGAACAAGTCCCAAATAAGCCAACTTCTGCTTTGGGTTCCCAGCGAAGATCGCAGGCTCGCACTGTTCGAAAAGATCATCCATCCAAGGCACCAATGGACGGTTGGTGAAGTGGAAGAAATCTTTCAATTGCAGTTCATTGAGCGAAAGGCGATCGCCATCCTGAATAACCTCTGATTCTGCCGGGATAATTCTTCGAAAATTTCAAAACAATTGTTCGGACTTCAGGGTTGTTCATTGCAACTTTACACCATGAAAATCCACAATTTCTCAGCCGGTCCTTGCATCTTGCCCGAAACCGTTTTGAATGAGGCAGCGCAAGCCGTTTCAAACTTCAACAACCTTGGACTCTCGCTGGTTGAAATCTCGCACCGCAGTCCCGATTTTGTAGCGGTCATGGAAGAAGCGAGGTCTTTGGTGAAAGAACTCTTGCATCTGCCCGACCGATTTGATGTGCTTTTCTTACAAGGCGGAGCCAGTCTTGGGTTTTTAACTGCTGCATACAACTTCTTGCCGGAAGGTGGCCGAGCCGCTTACATCGATTCAGGCACATGGGCCAACAAAGCTGTGAAGGAAGCCAAGCACCTTGGAGGCATCGATGTTATCGGTTCATCAAAAGCTTCCAACTACAATGAAATCCCCGACTTAGGGGCGGTTCCTAACGGATCAGCATACCTGCACTACACCTCGAATAACACCATATTCGGGACCCAATTCAGCGGCACACCACAGGCAGAAGCCCCATTGATCGCTGACATGAGTTCCGATATATTTTCGCGTGAATTCGATGCGAATCCGTACCACCTCATTTATGCGGGAGCGCAAAAAAACATGGGGCCTGCGGGAACTGTTATGTACGCTTTCGACACCGAAGCCGTTGGAAAGACCGGGCGTAGCATTCCGTCCTACCTCGACCTCCAGGTGCATGCAAGCAAAGACAGCATGTTCAACACCCCTTCGGTCTTTCCCGTTTATGTCACGATGCTGACCCTGCGCTGGATCAAATCCATGGGGGGTGTGAAAGCCATGGAGGAGCGAAATGCACGAAAGGCGGCACTGATTTATGGGGAAATTGATCGCAATGATCTTTTTGAAGGGCACGCAGCAGGCAACAGTCGGTCAACGATGAACGCAACTTTCCGCCTCAAGGAAGACACCAAGGCTGCTGCTTTCGATACCCTATGGAAAGAAGCGGGCATCAGCGGAATCAAGGGACACAGAAGTGTCGGGGGCTACCGCGCATCCATGTATAATGCCTTGCCAGAAGAATCGGTTCAAGTCCTCGTTGACGCGATGCAAGAACTCGAACGCACCGCCTAATTATCTCTTTTCAACCAACCATCACTGGGCTTAATATTTGACATGAACATACTCGCAAACGACGGCATTCACCCCGCAGGACAAAAAGCGTTAGAAGCAGCAGGACATAGCTTGTGGACTGAATTTATTGAACCGCAAAATCTCGTAGCATTCATAAATGACAATGCCATCGATGGTTTGTTGGTGCGCAGTGCAACCAAAGTCCGCGAGCCACTGATTGACGCTTGTCCCAACCTCGGATTCATCATCCGGGGAGGGGTTGGAATGGACAACATCGACGTCGCTTACGCAAGGGATAACGGCAAAGAAGTCCGCAATACCCCTGCTGCTAGCTCTCAAAGCGTAGCGGAATTGGTCATGGGGCACCTCTTCGCACTGAGTCGCTCCTTGCATGATAGCAACCGGCGCATGCCCGTCGAAGGGGTGGAGCAATTCAAAACCCTCAAGAAATCATACGGCAAAGGCCGCGAATTGCGTGGAATGACACTTGCGATCGTTGGATTTGGGCGCATTGGCCAATCCCTAGCGCAATATGCCTTAGGATGCGGAATGCACGTCATCGGCGTCGACCAACAAAGCGGAGTGAAGCGCATCGATGTAGCCATCGGCAACCAATCTGTTTCCGTGGAAGTGCCCGTAATGACATTGAACGAAGCCTTGCCTTTGGCGGATGCCATTAGCCTTCACATTCCGGCGCAAGCCGATGGGAAAGCGGTGATCGGCCCCATCGAAATGGGAAAAATGAAAAAAGGAGTCATCCTCTTAAATGCAGCTCGAGGCGGCGTCGTGGACGAAGATGCGTTGCTTGAAGCACTCGACTCGGGTCAAGTTTCGGGTGCCGGAGTCGATGTGTTCGTGGGAGAACCCAAACCTCGCATTGATCTGATGCGCCACGCCGGCATTTCACTCTCACCTCACATTGGTGCCGCCACCGGAGAAGCACAAGAACGAATTGGTTTGGAAATTGCCTCTATTGTGGCCGAAATTGGTTCGAAATAAGAACGTTGAACTGGATCCGACCTTTCACTTTGATTGCGCCACCGGCTGACAAATCGCATTTGGTCGCCTCGCGGTCGTATTTGACTTATAGCAAAGCCGAGCTGCGTGACAAATTGGAACGCAATCCATACTCTTATCTGCACGTCATCAATCCAACGGGAATTGGCTCTTCCAAAGTCAAACGCGGCACGGTTCCCTTTTTCGAACATGTTCGGAAACGATACCTGGACTTTAAGTCAATGGGTTGGCTGCAATTGAAAGGCAAAAACTGCATTGCCATCTACCGCCAATCCTCGGAAGAACACGCATGCACGGGAATCATCGGAAGCCTTTCACTCGAAGGGATTCGATCCGGGCACTTGAAGCTCCACGAGCAAACACTGAAGCGCCGCGAACAACTTTTCGCCAAATACCTCCATACCGTTCAATGCAACGCTGAACCCGTTTTGTGCGCGTTCGATGACGGGAGTATTCCTGAGGCCGATGCCATTCAGAATCGTTTAACCCAGCACACCGACAAGCGGGCAGATCTCGATTTCACTACCACCGATCAAATTCGGCATAGCGTATGGATTTTGTCGGAAGAAGAATCCACCGATTTGGCGGCTGCTGTGCAGGAGCTTTCCCCCCTGTACCTGGCGGACGGCCATCACAGAGTGGCTTCAAGCTTGGCCCTTGACTCGCTGGATGGCGCGACACAGCATAGTTCCTCACTAATGGCCTACATCATTCCGGAATCACAGCTTCTCATCCGCGGGTACCACCGTGAATTAATAGACGTAGCGTGGAGCGCCGAGCACTGGGACGCAGCCCTTCAGCGCCTCCAACCGTACATCACGGCCGAGCGAATATCCCGCACTGAATTGTCCAAGCCCAAAGCAGTTGGAATCGCACATCTACATACTAGCGGCCAAAGCTGGGTTTTAAGCCTCCGAGAATGCAGCGTGGATCGTGTGGATGCAGAAATCATTCAAAACCGAATATTCGAAGGTTTATTCGGTATTGAAGATGTGCGAAACGACCCCAAATTGCGCTACATCCCTGGAACCATGGATAGTCACCAACTCATCGAACACAGCGATTCTCGAACGGAATCTGCCATTTTTGAGATGCACCCCGTAGGCACCGATCAGATTAAGGCAACCGCCGATCGCGGAGGTTTCTTACCGCCCAAAAGCTCCTGGGTAGAGCCCAAATTGCGCAGTGGACTTTTCATTCATGAAATCTGAACAAACCTCCATTCAAGAAAGGCTGGCTGCTGTGCGTGATGAGGTTCCTGCCCACGTAACACTGGTAGCAGTCAGCAAGACCAAACCTCAAGGGGCCATTGAAGCCGCTGCCTCGATTGGTCAAATTGAATTTGGTGAAAACCGTGTTCAAGAGATGGCCGAGAAAGCCACCGCACTCAAAGGACTCAATCTTGAATGGCATCACATTGGCCACCTCCAAACCAATAAAGTCAAGCAAGTGGTTCCCCATGCCCACCTCATCCATGCGGTGGATAGCGAGCGCTTGCTAGCGGAAATCAATAAGCGCAGCGCCAGCATCGACAAAGTCTCAGATGTGTTGCTTCAAATTCACATCGCAACGGAAGCCACTAAATTCGGCTGGAGCTTTTCAGAATTTGAATCGTTTTTGCAATCCCAATCTTGGACGGATCTTTCCCATGTCCGAATCAGAGGATTGATGGGTATGGCGACATTTACAGACAACCACCAGCAGGTTCGGAGGGAATTTCAATCCCTGAAAACGGCCTTCGATTCTGCCACTGCACTCAACAAAGACTGGGACACCTTATCCATGGGAATGAGTGGCGACTGGAAAATAGCCGTGGACGAAGGGTCCACCATGGTCCGCATTGGCAGTTCAATTTTTGGCAAACGATGAGCGAACCATCCGAAACTTCGAACTCGCTCGGAAGCAAACGAGCCTTTTACGAACCTTGGTTCAAAGCTTGGCTCATCCTCATGCCCACTGTTGGGCTCGGGAGTTATTATCTGACGCGGAACGCTTGGCGAAGGATCCAGGCAATCTTGCAGGGGGAAGCAGGGAGTGTGTGGGATGCTCCGCCTATACCCGAGGCCACCGAGCCAACTTCATTCATTTTTTATGGAATCACCGCAGCCCTTATCTTTTCCTTTTTTTGGATCATCATTGCACGGCTTTATGTCGCTGCTCAAGCCTCTCAACGATCAAAACCACCTCATGAATAGAATCATTCACCTTATATCATCTTCTGCACTCGGTATCATCCTTTGCGTGACAAGCACCTTGGGCGTGGCTCAAACTCCAAGCAACATTGAGGCTGCTGAATACGATGCCAGTGAAAATCGATGGTTCATCTCGAACAATACAAGTCTTTTAGAGACTTCAGATGGCGGCACAAGCTATTCTTATTTCGGCGATGCCACCGCTTCGCATGGCATGGAGGTCATCGATGGGCACTTATTTGCCTTGGGCAATAATGTTATTCGTGCCTACGACCTCGAAAGTGCCGAGTTAATCGGGAGTCATTCCATTCCCGGTGCTGGTTTCTTAAACGGAATGGGCAGTCGAACCCAAGAATTGGTGGTCAGTGATTTTTCCAATGGAAGATTGCACCGCGTGGATATTTCTGATCCCGCCAATATGACCAGCAGTGTGCTTATTGCCAACACCGGCACCACTCCCAATGGTGTCGTAATCGACGAAGCCAATGACCGAGCCATTGTTGTCAATTGGGGCGGCAGTGCATCGATCATCGCGGTCGACTTGACCACTGAAGTCCAATCAACCGTCGTTGCCAATACCGGGTTGGGGAATTTAGACGGTGTCGATATGGACGGCCAGGGGCGCTTTTATGTCAGTTCTTGGTCGCCAGCGCGCATCACGCGGTATTCAAATGATTTCGGCGTTTCTGAATCCGTCGTGCAAGGAGCTGGATCTGGGCTTGCAAATCCAGCAGACATCAGCTACAGCATTGAAACAGACACCTTGGGCGTGGCCAATAGCGGAAACGGGACCCCCTCCTTTCACTCCTTCGGAGCCACGAGCAGCATCCCACAGACAGAAGCAAAAGAATCCGTCCAATGGAACGGCCAACAGTTGAGCCTTGAATCGCATCTCGCCGGCCAGTGGAGCCTTTCTTCGTTCTCCGCGTCCGGTCAATTGCTGGCCTTCAAGATGTTGGAATTGCCCAGCGCCCGTGTCCAAATCTCTCCTGAGCGACTTGGGTGGCAGCAGCGAACCGCTGACATTTGGCGCATTGTTTCTCCGACGGGCAGAGCGTATGCGGTCAGGCCGGGTCCACGTCAATGGTAAGGCGAATTCGTTTGAACCGATCATCAGACTGAAAAGCGTCTAAATCCTGCGCCAGGAGCACCTTGTAATTTTTCGGAGACAACGCACGCTCAAACTTGAGCAAAATCACCCGGTAGTATAAATCATTGATTTTGCTGATTTGCGGCGTTTCAGGACCAATGGCCCGAGCAGCGAATCGTTGGCGCAATCGGCCAGCGAGCACTTCTGCAGCGGCATCCAATCTTCCCTCATCGGAATGCCGCAAAGTGAGACGAATCAGTCGATCAAAGGGCGGATACCGATAATTCTTACGCTCCATCAATTCTTGACTGACCAACCCTTGGTAGTCATTGGCCATGACCTTGGTCATCACCCAATGGTCTGGATTATACGTCTGCAAAATCACCTTGCCTCGTTGACCGGAACGCCCGGCACGCCCGGCAACTTGGGTCAACATTTGAAAGGCCCGCTCAAAGCTGCGAAAATCAGGGAAGTTCAGCATGCGATCGGCATTTAGGACTCCGACCAATCCCACATGGGCAAAATCCAATCCTTTGCTCACCATCTGCGTCCCCACCAAAACATCAAATTCCCGATTGGCAAACGCACGGACCAATCGTTCATGCCCGTGACGGCTTCGCGTGGTATCCCGGTCCATCCGGGCCACGCGTGCTTTGGGAAACAACTCCTGCAATTCCTCTTCCACACGTTCCGTGCCCAACCCCTTGGGCTCCATGGTTTTCTTGCCACAGGACCCACACAATTGCGGAGGTGGAGCAATGTTATAGCCACAGTGATGGCAATTCAACTCATTCCTCCATTTGTGGACGGTCATGGGCACATCGCAACGCTCGCATTGTGGGACCCAAGCACACGTGCCGCATTGCCAAACCGGCGCAAAGCCACGGCGGTTCTGAAACAAAATCACTTGCCGATCTTCCTCCAGCACTTTCTCTATTTCCAACTTGAGCAAGCGCGAAAAGTGACCGGTCATTGCCCGCTGTCGATGGGCTTTCTTCAAATCTGCGCACCAAATTTCAGGCAATAAAATCCCCCCGTACCGTTCGGTCATTTCCACGCGATCCATTCGACCCTCTGCAGACAGCCAATGAGTCTCAACCGATGGAGTCGCGGAACCAAGCACCAAAAATGCATCGGCTTCTTTTGCAAGCCACATTGCCGCATCCCTCGCCTGGTAACGCGGGGCCGGATCATGTTGCTTGAAACTCGCTTCATGCTCTTCATCCACTATGATCAAACCCAGGTCTTGGAAAGGCAAAAACATGGCGGATCTGGGACCCACAATCAATTGAGCTGGAGAACCATTGCCTCTTTTCCCAAGGACTTCCAACCAAGTCTCGGTGCGCTCTCGGGTTGTAAATCGGCTGTGATACACTTGAAGAAAGCGCTTGAAATGCAGTTCTAACCGCTGAATCAATTGGGTGGTGAGGGCTATTTCAGGCACCAAAAAAAGAACGGTTTTCCCTTTTTCCAATGCATCAGCAATCAGGTGGATGTAGACCTCGGTTTTTCCTGAGCCCGTGACACCGTGGAGCAATGCCGCACGGTGCAAACCTTCATTGCTCGCCACGAGTTCGCGGTATGCGCGCGACTGTTCATCGCTCAACTTTGGCAGCGGCTGCGCTTGATGCGGTCGGCTCATGGCGCTCAATTCTGCCTTCTTCTTGCGCGTCAAGATGCCTTTATCAGCCATGCGCCGCAATGCCCCAGAATCTGCATCTGACTCTTGAATCACGTCCTTTTCCAAGAGTTCAGCTCCCCACTCCCCTGCGGCCAATGCTAAGAAAGCGGTCAACACCCGGGCTTGTTTGGGGGCTCTTCGATCGAGTTCATCCAACAATCCGGACAATGCCGTTTCCTCGCGGAAATCAGGACAAAGCATCACGTAACGAGCCATTTTTGGCTTGTATCGCTCCTTCCACTCTTCCTCTGAGACGATGAATCCCTTTTCAACAAGTCCGTTCAGCAATCGCTGCGGATTTTTTAATTCCAGAATAGAAGCCGCCTCTGATAATTGAATACCGCCTTGCGCCAAAACGGCCTCGTACAGAAAGATGGAGCGTTCATCCAATGCTTTCCAGACCGCATTCTGCCTGCTTGGCGGATCGGGATGGGGCAAAAACCGTGTTTGACTGTTCAATTTCAATCCTGCAGGAAGCGCGGCGGCCATGACCTCACCTCGGGTACACATGTAGTGCGAAGCGAGCCAATCCCAAAGGTTGCGCTGTTGCAATGGAACAATCGGATAAGCATCCACTAAGGCCTCCAAAGGACGAGGAACGTATTCGCTTGGAACATCATCATGCACTCGCCAGACAATCGCTATGTAACGTTTGCGAGTGCCCACTTGCACCACCACGCGCATGCCGGGAGAGACAACTTCCTCCTGATCCATTAACCCGTATGTCAGCAACTTTGGAAGCGGCAAAGGCACCACCACATCTGCATATTTCCCGAGGGTTTTCATTGAAGCGGCAAATTGAGAAGAAAACTGCACAACTCTTGCACGAACTTGTAGGAATTAGATTTGTTAAACCTCCATGACACAAATTGCTACACCCCTCAAGCCCGGAGCCAAAGCACCGGATTTTCAGACCACCATTCAAGACGGATCGAATCGAAGTTCAGCGGATTATACAGGAAAGAAGTACGCCGTATATTTTTATCCGCGTGACATGACGCCTGGCTGCACCGCTCAGGCATGCAACTTGACCGAAAATTTTGATGCATTGCAGGAGGCTGGCATTGAAATTCTGGGTGTGAGTCCGGACCCCGCAGCCAAACACATGAAGTTCATTGATAAATATGGCATCCGGTTCGACTTGGCATGTGATGAAGACAAGACAATGCACAACGCATTTGGGGTTTGGGGTTTGAAACAATTCATGGGCAAGGAATACGAAGGAACTCACCGCACCACGTTTCTCATCAATGAAAACGGTGAGATTCACGGGGTCATTCTAAAACCAAAAACAAAAGACCACACCGCTGAAATCCTCGCTGGATTCGGCCTTTAAGAAGACTACATTCGCAAAAGTGGGTACTTCGTTGACAAAAAACACCCCACTACGTAAGTTCATTACGATGCGAGTAAGATACCTTCGTCCAAAACAAGAAAACATGTCTGCGGATACACAAAAACTCAAAGCGCTCCAGATGACCCTGGACCGCATGGACAAGACTTTCGGCAAAGGCGCCGTGATGAAGTTGGGCGATGAGGCGGTGGAAGCCATCGAATCCATTCCCTCAGGATCATTGACGCTCGATTTGGCCC
>CAJQKK010000168.1 GCA_905478895.1 uncultured Flavobacteriales bacterium
TGTACAAAAACTATTTCCCCACATTAAAGGGGGTGCAAAAGTAGCAGATTCTAACTTAAATGCAATACCCAAGCGCTCCTTTTTTCAAGCATGGCCGCCATTTCCGCGTGGAGATTCGGAAATCCATTGAAGCACATGGGGTTTACAGATTCAAAACCCTTTCCAAAACCGGGTAAAAACAGGAACTTTTAAACATCCGATTGAAGATGAAGGTTCTTTTGCCACCAAAACGCACCCCCGTTCTTACCTTAGTTGAGTGGAATTTTTGAATGAATTGAACGAGGCGCAAAAAAGCGCTGCAATGCACACCGATGGCCCCCTCATGGTCATCGCGGGAGCAGGGTCCGGAAAGACTCGCGTGCTGACTTACCGCATCGCATACCTCATCCAGCGGGGAGTCGACCCTTTTTCCATCCTTGCGCTAACGTTCACGAACAAGGCGGCAAGGGAGATGAAGAGCCGGATTGCGGAGGTCATCGGGGAAGGTGAAGCACGGAACATTTGGATGGGAACCTTTCACAGCATCTTCGCTCGGATTCTTCGCATGGAGTGCGAACGCATCAATTACCTGCGAAATTTCACCATCTATGACACCCAGGACAGCCGGGCACTGATCAAGGACATCATCAAGGGGCTCGGTTTGGATGACAAAGTGTACAAACCCGCGAGCATACAAGGCCGCATTAGCAATGCCAAGAACAACCTCATCGACGCACAGGGGTATTCCCAACACACGGAAATCATGTCGGAGGATGCACAGGCAGGTCGTCCCCGAGTGCACGAGGTGTATCGCGCTTATGAAAACCGCTGCTTTCGGGCTCAAGCGATGGACTTTGATGACTTGTTGTTCAAAATGAACGTGCTGTTGCGGGATTTTCCAGACTTGCTATCTAAGTACCAACACAAGTTTCAGTACATCCTGGTAGACGAGTACCAAGACACCAACTTTGCCCAGTACCTGATCATCAAGCAGCTTGCTGCTTTGCGCGAGAACCTATGTGTTGTAGGAGATGATGCCCAATCCATTTATGGGTTTCGGGGAGCGAACATCCAAAACATCCTCAACTTCAAGAAGGATTATCCGGATTACAGCCTTTATAAACTGGAACAGAATTACCGATCCACTCAAAATATTGTCAACGCAGCGAATAGTGTCATTGCCAAGAACAAAGATCAAATTGAAAAAGTGGTCTGGACTTCCAATGAAGCCGGGGACCGCATCAATGTGCACCGCTGTTACAGCGACAATGAAGAAGGCCGATGGGTAGCAACCCAGATTTTTGATTTGCACAATCAGCAACAAGTGCATTGGCGTAATGCCGCCATATTATACCGCACGAATGCGCAATCCAGGGCGTTTGAGGAAAGTTTGCGGAAACTCAATGTCCCCTACCGAATCTTTGGCGGCCTGTCGTTTTACCAGCGCAAAGAAATCAAAGACCTCATCGCCTACTTCCGACTCACCGCGAACTTTCAAGATGATGAGGCCTTGAAACGGATTATTAATTACCCAGCAAGAGGCATCGGCAAAACAACCATGGACCGATTGTTGGTCGAATCCACCGAGCGGGATCTGAGCCTCTGGGATTTGGTCGCTGATGAATTAACTCCACCCACCTCGGTCAAGGGAGCGAGCCTCAAAAAAGTCATCGACTTCACCCACATGATCCGAGGTTTTCGAGCAGAAATGGAGTCCAAAGACGCCCACGATTTGGGCATGCACATCGCAAAGCACACCGGTTTGGTCCATCAACTGTACCAAGACAAAACGCCGGAAGGAGTAGCGCGCTATGACAACATGCAGGAATTGCTCAACGGGATGAAGTCTTTCGTTGAACAAGCGCGTGAGAGCGAACCTGACAATTTGCCCACCATGGGTGATTTCCTTCTGGATGTAGCGTTGCTCACGGATGCCGATCAAGATGACGGCGATGACAACAAAGTCAGCCTCATGACCATCCATGCGGCCAAAGGGCTTGAATTTGGTCATGTCCATGTGGTTGGTCTCGAAGAAGAATTATTCCCTTCCACTATGGCACTGCAGTCGCGCTCCGAGTTGGAAGAAGAACGGAGGTTGTTCTACGTCGCCGTCACCCGTGCGAAAAAAACCTGCGCCCTGAGCTACGCATTGACGCGGTACAAATGGGGTCAGCTCATCCAAGCCGAACCGAGTCGTTTCATTGAAGAAATTGACCCCGACTGCGTCACCATGCCGTCTGCTCAATCCAACAAACCGAATCCATTCGTTGGAGGGGCGGATTTCGAACAGCAGCGCAACCATTGGAAATCAATGGGCACCGCATCGCCCGGTGCCGCATTCGGACGCATGGCTGAGAAGAAAAAGGAGGCCGGAAAAACGAACGTGAATCCTTTCAAAAAATCACCCAGCAAACCTCCGGTCTCATCCGAAGGAAAGCCGATGAAAAAAGTCGCGGATCAAGCGAATGGTCCAAAGGCTGACGGACGCCTTGCATCGCACTCGAATGATTCATCTCACGGTCTCAAGGAAGGCACCAAGGTCATGCACGAGAAATTCGGAAAGGGGAAGGTATTGCGCATCGAAGGCAGTGCACCCAATGAGAAAGCCACTGTCTTCTTCCCGAGCGCGGGGCAAAAGCAATTGCTCTTGAAATTCGCGAAACTTGAAGTGGTAGACACATGATGCCGCTGCAATCCTATTTTCTCAATCCATTGGGCCTCGTTCTCATAGGGGCACTGCTCATTTTGGCTTCCGGATGTCGGCCCGAACCCAAGGATGTTCTCAGCTTCGAAATCAGCACCGTCCTCGCGTATGATCAAACAGCGGCGTCCAACATTCTTATTGCGCTGGAACGCCGAACCGTCAGTGACGGTGTGTTCAATGGAAACTATGAGTTGCTAGCAGAAGGAAGTACAGATGCGGAGGGAATGCTCGTGTTGAATTTTGGACGATCCAATGCCTTGGATTACCTCATCACAGGCTACGGTGATGACTGGTTTGAAAGGCAATTGGAAGTCAATCCAGATGTGTTTTTAGGGAGTACTTCTCAATCCATCGCGCTGGAAATGACCCCCAAAGCATTGATCACCATTCGCCTGGTCAATGCCAATCCTTTGGATGAATACGACGCGATCCAATTCCGAACATTAAACGCTCCCGGAGAATATCCAACGTGTTCCAACGGATGGGGCACCTTTTCGGGATTTGACGTGGTAGAGGAACGCACCTGTTTGATTGAGGCCGATCGCTACCTCCCCTATACCTACCGGACGTTTCGAAACGGGGAGTGGTTGGAGTTTGAATTGGACTCG
>CAJQKK010000169.1 GCA_905478895.1 uncultured Flavobacteriales bacterium
GTGATTTACCCCATGTATGATTTTGCACATGGGCAATCCGATTCGATCGAGAACATTACGCACAGCCTGTGCTCTCTTGAATTTGAAAACCACCGTCCGCTCTACGATTGGTTCATTCAAACGCTTGGTATTTACCCGACGGAACAAACAGAATTTGCACGTTTGAACCTCAGCTACACCTTGATGTCGAAACGAAAATTATTGCGGTTGGTTGAAGAAGAAGTGGTGGATGGTTGGGATGATCCTCGGATGCCCACAATAAGCGGGCTAAGAAGACGCGGATACACGCCGCAAAGCATTCGCACCTTTGCCGATCGGATTGGAGTAGCGAAGCGCAACAATGAAATTGACGTGAGTCTTCTGGAGTGGGCGCTTCGCGATGATTTGAATCGAACTGCGCCCCGGGTAATGGGTGTTCTCAACCCCATCAAACTGGTGGTGTTGAATTATCCAGAAGGCAAAAAGGAGCTTCTAGAAACGCAAAACAATCCGGAAGATCCAAGCGCAGGAACTCGCGAAATGCCTTTCGGGAGGGAGCTGTGGATGGAAGCGGATGATTTCAAGGTGGATGTCAACAAGAAGTGGTTTCGCTTGGCTCCTGGGAGAGTCGTTCGGCTCAAGTCTGCTTATATCGTTGAATACGTCGACCATGTTGAGGATGAGTCGGGTTCTGTGACTGAAGTTCATGTCAATTATTTCAACAACAGCAAAAGTGGTCAGGATGTATCTGGCATCAAGGCCAAGGGGACACTGCACTGGGTTTCTTGCGAAGAAGCGGTCAATGCAGAAGTGCGCTTGTATGATCGGATGTTTTTAGAAAGCGCTCCAGAAGCAAATGGTGATTTCATGGACTGCCTCAATCCATCGAGCTTGGAAGTACGGTCCAATTGCAAACTGGAGCCTTCATTAGCAAATGCCGAACCCGGCACTGTCTATCAATTCACGCGTCTGGGCTACTTCACAGTAGATTCGCGGTACAGCGATGCCCAAAACCTCGTTTTCAATCGGGCGGTGACCTTGAAAGACGGTTGGAAAGGTTGAAGCGCTTATGCGCTGTCAGCTCCCATTACTTCACGGCCTTTAGCCCCATTTCGCTCGCAATTTGCAGCATCAACTTGCGAGCCGCAGCAGGTTCGTTGGGGATATCTCCTTCGAGGATGGCTTCTTTGATCGCTGACTTGATGGTGCCAATGGGTTTGCTTGGAGGAATCCCAAACGTTGCCATGATCTCTTCGCCAGAAACAGGGGGTTGAAAGTTTCGCAGTGAATCTTTTTCTTCAACATCCTTCAATTTCGTCAATACCACATCATAATTGGCGAGGTAGCGTTTCACCTTCGTCTCGTTTTTCGAAGTTATATCGGCTCGGCACAGAATCATCAGGGCGTCAATGTCGTCGCCTGCATCAAAAAGCAGCCGCCTAACGGCACTGTCGGTGATTTGGTTTTTCGTCAACGCGATAGGACGCAAGTGCAGCAGTACCATCTTCTGTACAAACTTCATTTTTTGGTCCAATGGAAGTTTCATTCGCTTAAAAATCTTCGGAACCATCCGGGCTCCTCGATCCTCATGTCCATGGAAGGTCCAACCATGTTTCTTTTGGAAACGCTTGGTGGCAGGTTTTGCGATGTCGTGAAGCAACGCGGACCATCGGAGCCAGAGGTTGTCTGAGTTTTCAGCAACGTTGTCCAAAACTTCCAACGTATGATAGAAATTATCCTTGTGGCCAATTCCATCGCGCCATTCAATGCCCTTGAGGTTCGACAGCTCCGGAAAAAATCGGTGCAGCAAATCGCCTTTGTCCAAAAGCTTGAACCCTTTGGAGGGTTTGTCGGACATGATGATCTTGTGCAATTCGGTATGAATCCGTTCTTGCGTGATGATTTTCAATCGCTCCGCGTTTTTGCGAATGCTTCTAACATTGGAATCTTCAATGCGAAAACCAAGCTGGGTTGAGAAGCGGATTGCGCGTAACATGCGCAAGGGATCGTCACTAAATGTGACATCCGGATCCAAAGGCGTTCGAATGCATCCGTTTTCGATATCGCGCAGACCGTTGAATGGGTCAATGAGATCTCCAAAGGTCTCGGCATTCAAGCTCAGTGCGAGTGCATTGATGGTGAAGTCCCTTCGCAGTTGGTCGTCTTCAATCGTGCCATCTTCTACGATGGGGTTGCGGCTTCCTCGTTCATATGATTCTTTCCGGGCCCCAACAAACTCCACTTCCCAGTCGTGGTAGCGAAACATCGCAGTTCCGAAATTTTTGAAAACGGTTACTTTTCCGGCACCAAGTGCCTCTGATGCCCTTTTGGCCAATTCAATACCGCTGCCTTCGACAACAATATCGATGTCTTTGCAAGGCCGCTGAATCAATAGGTCGCGAACAAATCCACCAATAGCAAATGCCGGTTGCCCATGTTCATCGGCTATTTTTCCGATGGATTTGAAGAGTGGATGATTCAGGTGCGCTGAAAAATTCATAGCCTTGGTTTCACGTGCGAAGGTACGGAGCGAATCCTCGCGGTTCTCTTGAATTTTAGCTGCGAATTACAGTGATTCGATCGTGTTCATCAAATTTAACGATCATCGAGGCTTTTGCCGGGGAAGTTTGACTTCTGCGGTGATTTGCGACGATGTCGGCGCCTTCTTTGATGCCATTCTCAAGCTGCTGAAAGGATGCCGGCGTGGGTTGTCCGGTGATATTGGCACTAGTTGAAGCCAAAGGTCCTCCAATGCCGCGAATAATGAATGCCACGTATTCGTCTTTTGCCCATCGCACAGCCAGTGTTCCGTCCTTGGCGACCAAGCCCGGCGCAAGTTCGGCCTTCACTTCATCTGAACAAGGCGCGATAACGGTGACGGGACGATCACTCAATTCCATCAATTCCCAGGCGGAATCCGGTAGGTTGGGAAGGTACTGTTCAACCATTCCCGGGGAATCCACTAAAACCAATAAGGTGGCGTCAGTGGGCCTTTGTTTGATTTCGAAAATGCGGCTCACGGCTTTTGCATGCATTGCATTTGCCGCAAGGCCCCACACGGTGTCCGTAGGATGCACCACGACTCCTCCGTCTTTCAATGCGTGCACCAATTCCAGTGCATCCGCTTGCCATTCGGGCTTACTCTTTTTTCGTCCCATGAATCAATGACTGCTAATCCATTGGTTTACAGCAGATTCAATATCCTCTTCCAAGTGCTCGAGAGGCAGCCGCTTGAATGCCTGTCCGGTTACCCGCTCAAACAAGTCGATGTATCGATCTGACACTTCTTGGACGAATGCTTCTGGCATTTCTGGAATTTCCTGGCCTTCAAGTCCCATGAATTCATGTTCCATAAGCCATTCTCGCACGAATTCCTTGCTGAGTTGTTTTTGTGGCAAGCCTTCACGCTGTCGTTCGGCGTAACCCTCAGAAACAAAATAACGAGAGCTATCAGGGGTGTGGATTTCATCGATGAGCATTAATTCTCCGTTCAGAACGCCAAACTCGTATTTCGTGTCCACGAGGATTAACCCTTGCTTCTGAGCCATCTCTGTTCCGCGTTGGAATAGCGCATGGGTGATTCGCTCCAATGCTTCATAGCGTTCTGCGGTGACGATTTCGCGTTCGAGAATGCTCGCCTTGCTGATGTCCTCATCATGGCCTTCCTCTGCTTTTGTAGCAGGAGTGATGATGGGTGAATCAAACGCGTCGTGCTCGCTGAGTCCTTCAGGCAATGGAACGCCACAAAGTGATCGTTCGCCCGATTTGTAGGTACGCCAAGCATGACCGGTGAGGTAACCACGGATCACCATTTCGAGGCGAATGGGTTCACACGCGTGTCCTATAGTAACTTGAGGGTGCGGAGTTGCTTTTTTCCAAACGGGAACGATGTCCTGGACAGCGTCCAAAAAATGACTCGCAATTCCATTTAAAACCTGTCCCTTGTACGGTATGCCTTTCGGCATAACAACATCAAAAGCACTGATTCGGTCGGAAACTACAGCGGCAATGTTGCCCCCATCAAACCGATACATGTCTCGGACTTTTCCGTGGTAAACACTGGTTTGGCCTGCAAACTGAAAGGTGGCTTGGTGCAAGGTGTTGCTCATGTGTTTTTCTTTTTTTGCTCGTTATTCTCGCGTTGCTCATCGGCCTTTTCGAAAGCTGCAATGACCGCCTTGACCAATCGATGACGAATGACATCGCTGGCTGTAAGTTGCACGAAACCAATGCCTTCAATATGCTGCAGATGCCGTTGTGCATAAACCAGCCCAGATCCTTGGTGGCGCGGCAAGTCTACTTGTGTCGCATCGCCCGTGATGACGAATTTTGCATCGCGCCCCATGCGGGTGAGAAACATCTTGATTTGTGCTACTGTCGTGTTTTGCGCTTCGTCTAGGATCACAAAAGCCTTGTCGAGTGTTCGCCCCCTCATGAAGGCCAACGGGGCTATTTCGATGACTCCTTTCTCCAAATGGTCCGCTACCTTATCAAAGGGCAACATGTCCGTCAAAGCATCATACAAAGGCTGCAAGTAGGGGTCAAGTTTTTCTTTCAAGTCTCCCGGTAAAAAACCTAGGTTTTCTCCTGCTTCTACGGCGGGGCGGGTGAGAATTATTTTTTTCACGCGCCGGTCCTTGAGTGCCGCTACTGCCATGGCCACGGCGGTATATGTCTTCCCCGTTCCCGCAGGTCCCACAGCAAAGCTCATGTCATTCGCTCGGATGGTATCTACGAGGGTTTGCTGGTTGGGCGTGCGCGCCATGATACGGTTGCCGCCCGGACCATAGACCAGTGTGTCGTCCTTTTGCGACTGTTTCATGACGGTGGATTCGTCGGAATTGAGCAATCGATCGACGTCATCAACGGACAGGGATTGGTAGCGTTCTGCATGCCAAAGGATCATGCGCATTACTTCCTCAAAGCGCCCCAAGTCCTCTACGGAACCTTTTGCGGATATGGTTTCCCCACGTGTTACAAGGTGCAGCGAAGCAAATCCACTTCGGAGAACACGCCAATTTTCATTTTCGGGACCGAGGAAGACCAAAGGATCAACACCTCGGATGGATATCTCTTTCTGTTGCATATGGAAAGACAAAAATACGTTCCCGACCTTTGCAATGTGTCAATCATCACATTAACATCTGACTTTGGCGAAGGAAGCCACTATACAGCGGCACTGAAAGGTGCCCTTTTGTCCCGTGCTCCCGAGTCGAGAATTGTGGATGTATCGCATCGGGTCCGAAAGTTTGATGTGGTTGAGGCGGCATTTGTTTTGCGCTCTGTATACCCGGAGTTTCCGAAAGGAACGGTCCACCTCATCTGCGTTCGAGGAGCGAATACCCCAGAATCACCGCACCGATTGGTGACGTTTCAAGATCAGCATTTCATAGGAGCGGACACGGGAGTTTTTCGCTTGCTTTCGCAATCAGAGCCTGAAGCTGTCTTCGATTTCTCAGGACTGAACTTAGACATTGATTCCCCCACGTTCCCCGAACGTGAAGTTTTCGCATTAGCGGCGGCTCATCTGGCGAAAGGGGGGCGCGCAGACTTGATAGGGCGTCCAGTGGGCTCCCTGCGAGATGCTGCGCCGCGGCGGATGAGTTTCGAAGAAAACACCATCATAGGGCATGTCGTGTTCATTGATGATTATGGCAATGTGATCACGAACATTACCAAGGAGGCTTTTTTGAAAATCGGAATGAATAGGCCTTTTGAAATTCAGATGCGCACGCCTCGAATGACCATCCGGCAAATGAGTGAAAACTATCACGAGGTTGCAATTGGGAAAGAATTGGCACTTTTCAATCATTCAGATTTATTGGAAATAGCTGTAAACAACCATAGTGCTCCTGGAGGGCATGGTGGTGCCGATGCGCTTTTGGGTTTGCAACGGGACCAGGCCATTCGGGTCAATTTTCAAAATGAGGAGCGACTCTAATGGGGGTATTGCGCATTGTGAAAATGGAATTTGAAGAAGAATTGGTTCACGACTTTGATGCACTCTTTGGCAAAATACAATCAGACATTGAAGCGATGCCCGGCTGCGAACGTGTGATCGTGATGAAGTCGTCTGGTTCTCCGAACACCCGAACCACGCTCAGCTGGTGGGCGCATGAAGACGATCTTAACAACTACCGAAAGTCAGCACTATTTGGAGAGGTGTGGCCACAAACCAAAGCCAAATTTGCGGGGAAGCCTTTGGCTTGGTCGGTTGATTGGGAAAGCGCGAGCGGATTGCCGTTCGGAGTGTAAATTTGAAGTTCACAATGAAGTCACTCATCCGCAAGGAACTCCGAACTTTTTTCAGCACCCTTATGGGGTATGTTGTCGTGTGTGCTTTTCTGCTTTTGACAGGTTTGTTTCTTTGGGTGTTTCCAGGAGAATGGAATGTCCTTGACAATGGACAAGCAAACTTGGACGCACTTTTTATTTGGGCCCCTTGGGTGCTCATGTTTCTCGTTCCTGCCATTACCATGCGCAGCTTCTCCGAGGAAATGGGGAGTGGCACCATGGAACTATTGCTGACCAAGCCCATTACCGAAGCGCAAATTGTACTCGCCAAGTTCACCGGTGCATTCTCAGTTCTCATCTTGTCCTTGGTCCCCACGTTGGTTTTTCTTCCAATCATTGGATTTTTGGGGCAGCCTCAATGGAATTTTGATGCTGGGGCCATTTACGGGAGTTACCTCGGACTGCTTCTGCTCGGATCAACCTTCACGGCACTGGGTGTTTTCGCTTCTTCGTTGACCGCAAATCCATTGGTTGCGTTTTTGGTGACTTCGGTGACTCTGGTCTTCGGATTCGTGGGGTTTACGGCGTTAGCGAGTTTTGATTGGTTGGGCGATTGGGAGCTCGCTTTTATGCAACTTGGAATGCAAACGCATTATCAGTCGATTAGCCGTGGAGTGCTCCATGGGAGTGATGTAGCCTATTTTTTGTTTCTGGATTTCTTCGTTCTGTCCTGTGCACGCCTGGCCATCGTTTGGAACCGAAGCCGATCAAAATCAGAATGGGTTCGTTGGTCCCTGGCGGCGGGCATTGGTGCCGTATTTTATTTCATAGCCTTATCCATCCCTTGGCAAATCGACTTGACCAGTGACAAGCGCCACACCATGACGGATGCAACGGTGGAGTTGCTGGAGAGCCTAGATGACGAGTTGTTTATCACCTGTTATCTGCATGGTGAATATCCGGCCAATTGGAAACGGCTGGAACACTCTATTCGCACGCAACTGAGAGGTTTTGCGAAGGCGGCAAATGGAAATGTAAGGTTTCAGTTTGTGGATATTTATGAGATTGACGACCGCCAAACCATCGGTCAAAACGAAGAGAAACTCGTAGAGCAGGGATTGCAATTCACCCGCATATCATTTGTAGAGAATGGATTGCAGGCGTTTCAAACGGTTTGGCCGGCGGCTATTTTGACCTACAAAGGAAACCGCGAAGTGGTTCAGTTTTTCAAGTCAGATGTCCCAGAACCGACGGACATTATGATTCAAGGGTCGATTAATTCGGCTGAGTACGAGTTGACAAGTGGCATTCGAAAGTTGACCCGCCCTGAGCGTCCGAAGATTGCCATCATCGAAGGGCATGGGGAACTGGGGGAAGCGGAAATGGCTGACTTCACGATGGAATTGGATGATGATTACGATGTGCTTCGGGTTGAAATTGATGGTCAACTCAATATTTTATCGGAATTGCTTGACGGGATGAAACGCAGAACCAATCGGTTTGACTTGGCCATTGTTTCTGCCCCTGACTCGGCTTTCGATCCGAAAGACCAGGTGATACTCGATCAATTCATCATGAACGGTGGTCGCGTTCTTTGGCTCATCGATCCGTTGCTGACCAATCGAGACAGTCTTGCAGCAAATCAAATGACCATGGCCACCTCCAAGGATTTGGGGATTTTCGACCAATTCTTTCAATACGGAGTGCGATTCAATCGCAACCTGGTAGTGGACGCACAATGCGCCCCTGTGGTAATGGATGCAGGGCCAAACGGGGACCAACGTAATATGCAAGTCTTTAACTGGTTCTTCGCACCCGTTGCGATTGCTCAAGGGGTGAACCATCCCATCACAACGAACCTCGATCCAATCCATTTCGATTTTGCTTCGAGCCTTGATACAGTGGACTCCCCGGGCAAACTCAGGAAGACCGTATTGTTGTCAAGTTCTGAGAGGTCCCGGGAATACAAATCGCCTGTGAGGGTGTCAAGTAGTATTGTAGAGTTGACCCCAGAATATTTCTCCCAAAACACCAAGCCCAATCAACCATTGGCTTTGCTGGTCGAAGGATCATTTCAGTCCGCGTTTCTCAATCGATTGCCGGCTGTTCTTGAGAATGATGCGGAGTTTGCCTTCGCACCTCAAAGCTTGTCAACCGCTCAAATTTTCATCAGTGACGGAGACTTGGCGCGCAACAAGGTGAAGTCGGGCCCCAATGGTCCCATGATTCTTCCGCTGGGATTCGATCGCTACGCGGGGAAAGTCGTTTACGACAATAAGGAGTTTTTGCGCAATGCGGTAAGTTATTTATTGGACGAGTCCTCTGCACTATCCGTTCGCTCACGAACCATTTCCCTTCGACCGCTGAATTCAGAGCGCATCAGAAAGGAACGCTTGGGCTGGCAGTCCTTGGCTCTGGCACTGCCTATTGCACTCACTCTGGCCATTGCGTTGCTTTCCATATCATTAAGACGCAAGCAGTTTGCGAAAGTCCTTTGAACTAAATTTGGCCCCATGCATCGAAACCTCAGGCTTTTTTACCTCTTAATTTTCGTTACAATCATCGCTGTGCTTGTGCGGGAATACACGCCATATGAAGCAATGGAAATGAATGGTGTCGAAGCTTCAGCATTCTCAATTGCGGATACTGCTTCGGTGAATAAAATATTCATTGCTGACAAGGATGGGGGGCAAGCGCTCCTCGAGCGGATCCCGGGCCAACGGTATTGGTCCTTAAACGGTGGTTTCCTTGCTCGAAGAGATGCCGTTGATTTGTTGCTGAAGACGATGAAGCGCATTCGGGTTCAAAGTCCGGTGCCGAAGGGAGAATTGGAGACCGTCAATCGCCTGTTGGCCGGACGAGCGAAGAAGGTTGAAATCTATCAAGGTGAGAGCGCTCCGGCCAAGGTTTGGTACATTGGCTCGGCAAATCAAAGCCATACAGGCACGTACATGTTGCTGGGCGACGCTGACGGCAATGTGGCAAAGGAGCCATTCATCACACACATGGAAGGCTTCACTGGATTTCTCTCGACGCGCTTCTTCACGGACGAGCGGGAATGGAGGTACACGGGGGTTTTTGACTTTCCTGGAAGGTCACTTAGCGGTGTGCGGGTGCAACAACACGAGTCCAATCTGGATTACACCATGCAGGTGGATTCCCTTGGCACGCTTTCATGGAATGGTGATGCGTTGAACCCCAATGCAATGATTGATACGTTGGCGGTTCAAAATCACTTCAACCTATTTCGAAAAGTGCACTTGGAGACGTATAACAACCATCTCAGTGGCCAGGCTTTGGATAGCATTCTAACTGTACCGCCTGCTTTTACCTTGTCGGCTTGGAATGCGGATTCTACAGTTGTATCGGAAGTCGAACTGCTTTGGAAGTTGCCGACCATGGATACGTATGACAATGAAGGAAAGCTTAATCCTTGGGACGGTGCTCGAATGTATGCGCGCTTCAAAGGAGAGGTCGTGCTCGTTCAGACATTCGCCTTCAATCCGCTTTTAACGAGTCCTTTCTGAATCTCGATCATTCATTTTTCAGTGCTGCGCGAACGAAGGACTGCCATGAGAAACGTTGCTGAACGGATTCAACCTCGTTTGAAGCTAGAGGCGGTTGCGCCAATTGTTTGCGCACCGCTTTGGCCAATGCATCGGGGTCATTAGGTTCGCACAAGGTGCCCAATGAATTGCCTTCAAAGTACTCTGTTAATCCGCCAACTGCGCTGGCTACGACAGGTTTCCCGTACTGAATCGCGATGGCGGTAACACCACTCTGAGAGGCAGAACGATAAGGCAAGCACACCAAGTCAGCGGCACCAAAAAACATCGGCACATCGGCATTTTTGATAAAGCCACTGTGCACGTGTGTTGCATCTTGGATTTGCGTCTCACGAATGAGTCTTTCATATTTTGACCAATCCTGATAACATTCTCCTGCGATCAGGAGATGCACTGGCTTGTCCATCTCCCGCAACATGGGCATCGCTTGCATCAGAACATCCAAACCTTTGTACCCTCGGATCAAACCGAAAAACAAGAGTACATAAGCTGTTTCGGCGGCGGGCAACTGCAGTTTTTGCCGTGCTTCTGCTTTGTCTTGCAGTGCTGGAAAATGCGTGTATACGGGATGGAACAACTTTTGGACGCGCTTTAGATTGTCCACTACCAGCGGATGAGCAGCTACCGCGGCGCTCAATGTCCATGCGCTATCGAGATTCCGCAGGTATTTTTTGATGAGATAAGCCGCGAAGAACTGAGATTCATGAGACGTTGCGTTGTGCAATAGCCCTATGACGCGCATTCCAGGGATTTGGGCCTTGGTGCTTTTAATGGTCGCCGTGAGAGCAGGCAGCAAAAAGGGCTGCCAGAATGGTACAATTAAAAGATCCGGTCCGAAATCTGATATGAATCGTGCTGTCCGATTCCATGAAAGCGGGTTGATGGAATCTAAACGTGCATTTTCCATGGTTTTTTCATTGCCTTCAAATTGACTCTCTCCTGGAAACAGCAACTGCGGATACTGCCGGCTAAAATTCACCTTAAGGACATCGTTGCCCTCGGATTCCAATGCGGCGCACATGCTTTGGTTGAATTGGGCAATGCCTCCCCGGTATGGTGAGAATACAGATAGTACCGCTATACGCATGAAACAAAGTAAGCACATCCTCTGTGCCAGCTTCGGATGACTTCCTTCTATCTTTGACCATCACATGGTTGAAATCTCATGAATGCATATATCGTAGACGGAGTGCGAACTCCCATTGGAAATTTTGGCGGCACACTTGCTCCCATCCGCACCGATGACTTAGCAGCATTGCCTATCGCTCAACTGATGGAACGGCAATCAGGGCTTGACCCATCAGCCATTTCGGATGTCTTGATGGGTTGTGCCAATCAAGCAGGAGAGGACAACCGTAACGTGGCGCGAATGGCGTCGCTCCTTGCAGGTCTCCCCGCATCTGTTCCAGGCGAGACAATTAATCGGCTTTGCGCTTCTGGCATGGCTGCAGGTGCCCATGCCGCTCGTATGCTGCACGCAGGCGATGGTGATGTGGCAATTGTTGGGGGTGTCGAACACATGACGCGAGGACCGTGGGTGCTTTCAAAAGCGTCTAAGCCATTCGGGCGAGACAGCCAGTTGTTTGATTCCAGTTTCGGATGGCGCTTTGTGAATCCAAAAATGGAAGCTCAGTATGGAGCCGAAGGCATGGGCCAGACAGCTGAGAACTTGGTCGATCTTCACGGCATTTCCCGGGAAGACCAAGATGCTTTTGCGTGCTGGTCGCACGAAAAGGCAGCGGCTTCAAAGGAATGGAGGCAAGAGGAGATTGTTTCAGTTGCAATCCCAAGGCGAAAGCAGGAAGATTTGATCTTCGATGATGATGAATTTATTCGACCTGGAACTACGCGTGAAGCTTTGAGTAAACTCCGCCCGGCCTTTAGGAAGGATGGCGGCAGCGTGACCGCAGGCAATTCATCGGGATTGAATGATGGAGCCTGTGCGCTGTTGTATGCGTCGGAGGCCGGAATGCGAAGCAATGGACTGCAACCATTGACAGAAGTGCTTTCAACTGCCGTGGTGGGCGTAGACCCGAGCATTATGGGGATCGGTCCTGTGAAGGCTTCGATGCTCGCCTTAGCTCGAGCAGGCTTATCCATGGACGACATGGAATTGATTGAGCTGAACGAAGCTTTTGCAGCACAGGCCTTGGCATGCACCCGCAGCTGGGGCTTGAAGGACGATGATGCCCGAATCAACCCTCTTGGTGGCGCCATATCACTGGGCCATCCGCTTGGAATGACGGGGGCACGACTCTTGTTAACGGCGTCGAGGCAGCTCGTTCGCTCCCGCAAGAAATACGCTCTGGTAACCTTGTGTATCGGAGTGGGGCAGGGGTATGCCACCGTTTTGAAAAATGCTCATTCCTCCTAAATCAACAATTGTGATTCAATCTTTTAAAGGCATGGTTCCAGTGGTGCATGAAACCGCCTACGTGCATCCGTTGGCATCGGTCATCGGCCATGTGAGCGTTGGTGCGAATTGCTTCATTGGAGCAGGTGCAGTTTTGCGCGGAGATTGGGGAAAGATT
Source organism: uncultured Flavobacteriales bacterium (assembly GCA_905478895.1). Lineage (GTDB taxonomy): Bacteria > Bacteroidota > Bacteroidia > Flavobacteriales_D > Sanyastnellaceae > UA16. The sequence continues at coordinate 12,311 of CAJQKK010000169.1, forward strand.
ATTCTAGAAAAGGGCTGCAATGTCCAGGAGAATGCGGTCATTCATATGTTTCCAAATACAACCGTAACACTTCATGAAGGTGCGCACATCGGTCATGGTGCTATGGTTCATGGAGCTACAATCGGTGAACAATGCATGATTGGAATGAATGCAGTGGTGTTGGATGATGTCCGATTAGGAAAAGAGTCAATCGTGGGTGCCCTCACGTTAGTGAAGGCGCAGTCGGTTTGGGAACCTCGAAGTTTGATAGTTGGAAATCCCGGAAAATGCATAGGATTGGTTTCTGACGAAATGATTGCGCATAAAATTGAGGGGACGGCACTCTATCAAAAATTGCCAAAAGAAATGCACGCGACCTCCCGGATCGTGGAGCCAATGAGCGCGGAGCCGGAGAATCGCATTGCCCAATTCCCAACGTTTGAAACGTGGCAAGCACGCCGCAAGCAGAAATAAAAGTGGGCAAGTCTGAGAATCGACTCGTGCAGTTCAAGCAGTTCAGTGTTCGCGATGAACGCTGCGCAATGAAAATTGGAACGGACGCGCTGCTGCTCGCATCATGGTGCTCCGTAGATTCCATGCTCGAAATAGTTGATTTGGGATGCGGTTCAGGCATTATTGCACTAATGATTGCTCAACGAGCCAGCCAAGCGCGTGTCCTTGGTGTTGAGCTTGAAGCGAACGCAGCCAAACAGGCGTCGAGCAATATGGCTGCATCGCCTTTTTCCAATCGGATGGAGGCCATTCTCCAAAGCGCACAACAATTTGCAAGCCAATCGGACAACAAGAAGAAATTTGATTTGGTTGTTTGCAACCCGCCCTATTTCCATGGAAAACCGAAGTCACCCGATCCTGCGCGTAATCTAGCTCGTCATGATGAATCACTTACGCTGAAAGAATTACTGATGACTGCTCAAGAAATAATGAAGCTGAACGGCAGATTGGCTCTGGCTTGGCCAATGGACAGGAAAGAGCAGTTGATGCAAGAATCCTTGGAGATGGGTTTTGCACTGGCTCGTTATTGTGAAATAGCTGGAACTACGAATCACGAACCTAAGCGCTTCCTGTCGGAGTGGACGAAATCTGCTAGCGTTGTCGAGGCACGACAGCCAGTTGAAAAGGAACGACTCAATATTGAATCAACATCACGGATTTCAGGCAAACCACAACATTCTGCTCGGTACAAAGAGTTACTGGCGCCCTTCGTGAAAGATTGGGGATAGACCGGTTAGGCCCCAATAACTTGCTTCAAGCGATCGATTTGTGCGGACCATAATTCTTTTGCATCATCGATTTCATCTTCTTCAGCAAAGTCTGTCACTACGATAGCGGTGTCTCCCGTTAAATCATCAATCTTGATGCGGAATTCGAAAAAGGTTGACAGCCCTTCCTCTTCGTCTTCCGTCCAGCGAAATTTCACGAATTCGTCACGCTTCTTAGTGACCAATCGCGCACTTTCTTCGCTTCCATCCCACAGAAAGATGTGGACATCCTTTTTGATGTTCACATCGTCACAAAACCATTCGGCTAAGCCGCTGGGTGTGCTAAACATGTTAAATAGCACGCCTTTTGAGCTGTTGATTGGGTGCTCAACTTGGAATTTCTCTTTCTCCATGGATCACATGTGTGTCAAATGGCAAGATACAGCGAATTTCGCAAGGGTAGTGGGGTTTTTGAAAAATTGATTTTTAAAAGCTTTTCTCGCGTTCGTCATTATATTTGCGCCCGAAATGGCGGGATAGCTCAGCCGGTTAGAGCGCAGGATTCATAATCCTGAGGTCGAGAGTTCGAGTCTCTCTCCCGCTACTTAAGACGACTCATTGGTAATTTTTTACCGGTGAGTCTTTTTTTTTGACTGTCTCCATTCTTACGATGCATGGCAGCTAGTCCCCTTTCTCCTTGGGTTTTTTCTGTTTTGAAATTATTCGCC
>CAJQKK010000170.1 GCA_905478895.1 uncultured Flavobacteriales bacterium
GCGCAGAAACGGTCGGGTCGGTATTGGATTCCGAACCGATGGTCAACCAACTGTCGTAGGCCAGCGAAGGAAAGGAAGCCAGCAACGCGCCAAAAAGTGATGATCCGAGGTCCACGCCAAACGATGCATCCTGATAGAAACTGGTGGTCACTCCCAATTCAAGGGGAACGGTTCCTGTTTCATTGGTGCCTATCGAATAGACCGCTTGTACCTCATCGAAGGCAGACTCAAACTCCGCATAAATACGGTACGTGGTGCCGTAGTCGGATTCTGCGTGCACTTCGCTCACCAATCCCACGTATTGGGAAAAGCCAGAGGTGAACGTGAAAAAGGTAAAGCAAAAGAGCAGGGCCGTGCGCAATGCACAGGCCTGGCTTTGAAGTAGGGGGTTGGTCAAGCAAAACATGGTCACGGAATATACGATTTTCGTCGTTGTATATCAAATGAATTGCGTTTTTTAATCGTTTAAAGGGTATTAAAATTCGACTAAACACACCTATTCAGGCGGACATTCAGATCCAAAGTCGCCCAATACAAGGAGCAAATCCGTGACCTCAACAAATCCGTTGCCGTTGAGGTCGGTTGGACAATCATCATTGCCTGAGCCGTCTGCGCAGACGCAGATCTGATTGGCTGCGTCCCAAACGGTTGAGCTACCGCAGGCGATCGCGCCACCGTTGCAGTCATTTCCGATCAATGGATACACGCAACTATCATCAGCGCACAGTGCTTGGCCATTGAAGTTGCATGCATTTTGATCCATGCAGCCCGCGAGAGCATCGTAAGGCAAGCAACTTTGATCGTCGCATCCTGCGAGCGGGTCGTAGTTGCACGATCCTTGATCCATGCAACCCGGAAGTGCGCATGATCCGTCATCAAAAACAGCTTCAGGACTGAAGTTGCACGCCTCTGGGTTTGTGCACCCTGTCTCCCCCGAACAATCGCCAAAATCGATTCCCCAGGCAAACAAATATCCGTCGTCAGCCCCCCATGCATCGCAAATCTCAATTTGCCATAGCCCATCAACGGGACATCCTTCGAGCAATGAAAAGGGCTGAGCAGATTCATAACTTCCCGCGGGAAGCGTGCCCCCAGCATTATCTGCCCAGGTGCCGTTCGTGTCCAACGAAGACCAGTAGTACTGCCAACCAATGCCGGGTCCGGTGCCATCTCCTTGGTCCGGCACACCCAAATTGGTGTTACCCCCTCCCTGCTGAAAAACTTGCAAAGCCTGACCGTTCGGACATGTGTACGTAATTGTCAAATCGCCCATGTAACTGTGCTCCATTTCCACAAACAACGAAATCTCCGAGGCGTCGGACAAAATGGCGTCTACATCTCCTAGCGCGACTTCTGTTTCCCAAATGAAGCAGGTCGTTTGATCGTCCGGAATGAGGGCTCCGTCTCCGAGATCGACGTAGGCGCATAGCTCCTCGTTATCACCGTCGTTATCGCCGTCGCAGTCCGCAATCACCGTGACTTCGGCGGTTGCTGACTGACCGCATTCATCTTGTACCACCAAAACGAATGTCGCGTCATCAATGATGACTGCGTTTAAAATCGGATCAGAGTCTACCATCAATCCCTCCTCGGAGTACCATGAATAATTCAACAAACCGTTGCCGGTAGCTTCTGCTGGGATAGAAATTACAGATTCGCATTCTGCGAGAACGGTATCCTGAACTTCAATTTCAATTGGCGCTACATTGTAAAGAACGGCCACGCTATCCGATGCTTCCATCCCACAAGCATCCGTCACGGTGACAAAAACCTCCTCGACATTTTGCCAAGCGCTCAGGCTAAGAATTGATGGGTCAAGCCAAGATGCAAACAACGCATTCCCGTCCTGATCTTCCCACGCATATTGATAGTATCCTCCTTGGGCTGTGTCATAGTTTCCCCCGGATGCTATAGCCTGAATATCAACCACTTCATTGCATGAAAGGGCAATTGAATCATTCAATACATTGACTTCAAGCAGATCAACTCCCACCACATTGACCTCAATGATCGCGCCTTGTGACGCTGTCCCACATGTATCTCCTACGATGACTCCACAGCTCCAAAGGCCTGCTGAATCTGGCTCAAACATAAATGGCGCCCCTTCTTGGTCGTTGCAAAGCCAATCATAAGTGTAAACTCCATATCCACCGCTCACAATAGGTGCTAGCTCAATGGCACCTCCCAAACACATTTGGGTGTCGTAACCATTGACCACGAGCGCCGGTGGATTGTCCGCAATGTAGAAGCTAATTACTGAGACTAAACCCATACCATCGCATGCCAGGGGGTTTTCGATTTGCAATTCCATCAACTCCAATTCCTCATCGATGTCGTCAATGGCCGCAACAAATTCAATGTTCAAGGAACTCTGAAAAGGTTGGAAAACAACGGAATCAGGCAATGGAAGCAACGATCCATCTGGTTGAAGCTGACCGTAATCTACCCCATTCAATGCCTCACCGTTGTCGTAAGTGATTTGAATGGTTTGCGGCTGCTCAAGCGGAGAGTCCAATG
>CAJQKK010000171.1 GCA_905478895.1 uncultured Flavobacteriales bacterium
AGCGGCACTTGGCCGTCGGCACTAGCTGAATCAAACCCCGTCACTTTTTCCCGAGCCATGCCCAAATCTGCAGAAAAGGGCTCTACCGTAGCATGCCCTGGTGAATCCTTCACGCCAAATGCATTGGGTGTCACGGTGTAGACTGCAATCGCAGTGCTCACGGCGACGTCCGCAACGGCTTTGCCCGAAAAAACGTTTTTCCGAACGAGATCGTTCGAAGGCAATTCGGTCACTCCCGCGACCAATCCCGCTTTTAAACGAACGGCCACCCGCGGTGCAACAGCTCGGCCAAAGTGATCATGAGAGGCGACGATGGTGGAAGCATTCAGCTGAATGGCAGCAGCTTCTGTCAATTTGGCCCATTGGCCACTGTCTGTTACCGGCTCCGTGCAATGCAGCACCTTGACTATCCCTGTCGCTCCCAGTCCGCCGTCACCGGAAATTTCACCCGCAACCAATGCGGAAGCGGTCATTCCTTGTGACTCGGCATAATTGGCTGCATAGCTCGCTGCTTCCAAGCCACTTTTGGTCGGAGCTCCATTTTTAATTGAAACGATTGCTAATACTGACATGGCTTAAATGGCTTTTGCCTCCTCTCTGAGCAGGCGAATGAGTTCTTCAGGACGATCGGCATCAATCATTTTGCATGCCCCTTTTTCGGGTGGCAAAGTGAATTTGCTGACCGAAGTCGGCGCATCCGCGGAAGCTTCCACGACATTCAAAGGCTTGGAACGTGCTGACATGATTCCACGCATGTTGGGAATGCGTTGCTCCGCCATTCCCTTGGACGCACTGGCCACAAATGGCAAGGCAACTTCAACAGATTCTTCTCCTCCGCCCACTTCACGGGTCATTTTGGCGATTCCATTCTCGACTTCAAGGCTAGTCGCAAGTGCCACAAATGGCAGGTCAAGTAACTCAGCAACCATGGCTGGGACTACCGACCCGTTGTGGTCGATGGTTTCCTTGCCACACAAGATGGCATCGAACTCACCCGCTTTGGCGTGTTCGGAAATCAATTGAGCAACTTGCATGGAATCTTCGGGGGTGGCATTGACTCGGATGGCATCATCGGCTCCAATGGCCAACGCCTTTCGAATAATCGGATCACACGCGGCCTCTCCGATGGTAATAGTCGTAACGGTTCCACCCTGTTGTTCTTTCAACTCAATGGCTCGAACAAGCGCATACCATTCGTCATAGGGATTGACGATGTACTGCACACCGCTCGAATCAAAAGCCTTATCGCCTTCGGTGAAGGCAATGCGACTTGTTGTGTCGGGGGCTTGACTGATGCAAACAAGTATTTTCATGGTGCAAAGGTAGGACTTGCACGACCAAATGAGGAAGGCTTACACCGCTTAAGCATCGGCTTAGGGGCCCGCGGTTTCCACTCCTGCCCGAAGCACTATGATGCACATGAAAATCGCTGTCAAAATGATTGGGTTTAAATTGGGTTTTGTTGCTTTATTTGTTGGCTTATCTTTGCCGACCAATTCATAAGGTGATTATTATGCGTGAAGTGCAATTTAGAGAAGCTGTTTGTGAAGCCATGAGCGAAGAGATGCGCCGGGATTCGAGCGTTTTTCTTTTGGGTGAAGAGGTGGCCGAATACAACGGTGCGTACAAAGCATCCAAAGGCATGTTGGATGAATTTGGTCCTGAGCGTGTGATTGATACGCCCATTGCCGAGCTCGGATTCGCTGGAATTGCGGTTGGTGCAGCCATGAACGGTTTGCGGCCCATCGTGGAGTTCATGACTTGGAATTTCGCCATTTTGGCGGCGGATCAAATCATCAATCACGCAGCGAAAATGCTGCAAATGAGTGGCGGCCAGTACAATGTACCTATCGTTTTTCGGGGTCCAAACGGAACCGCAGGACAATTGGCGGCGACGCACAGCCAGTCTTTCGAGTCCATGTATGCGTCCATTCCGGGCCTGAAGGTTGTGACACCTTTCACCCCATACGAGGCAAAAGGACTTTTGAAGTCAGCCATCCGAGACAATGATCCTGTGTTGATCATGGAGAGCGAAAAAATGTACGGTGACAAAGGCATGATTCCGGAAGGAGAGTTCCTCGTTCCCATCGGAAAATGCAATGTCCGCCGCCAAGGAGATGCTGTCACGATCGTTTCCTTCGGAAAAATTTTAAAAACAGTGCACGCTGCAGCGGATGCACTTGAAAAAGAAGGCATCGAAGTCGAAATCATCGACTTGGTCACCATTCGCCCGTTGGATTTGGATACCATAATAGAGAGCATCAAGAAGACCAATCGACTGGTAATTGTAGAAGAAAGTTTCCCGGTGGCGAGCATCAGCAGTGAAATCGCCTACCGTGTGCAGCGCAATGCATTCGACCACTTGGACGCTCCCATTGTGCGATTGTGCCAGACGGATACACCCTTCGCATTTTCCCCTCCACTCATCGAAGAGGCCTTACCGCAAGTCAAAGACATTATGGAAGCTGTCAAAAGCGTTGCCTACGTGGCGTAACGAGCAGCCCACCGCGAATCAAAAAGAATCAACCGCATCCTTGGAGGATGCACTATCATAATTAACATGGATACTATCCTGCTTTATTCAGTACCTGCAATTGCCCTCTTGGGATTGCTCATCATGGCCATCCAGGCAGCATGGGTACGCAAACAAGACGCTGGTGAATCAAAGATGGCGGAAATCGCCCAGCACATTCACGAAGGCGCACTCGCATTTCTCAATGCGGAATACCGAATCTTGGCCATATTCGTGGTCGTGGCAGGGGCCTTACTGGGCTTCGTCTCCACCATTGTCGAGACAACGGAAATCTACATTGTTGCCGCCTTTGTGATCGGAGCTGTTTTCTCAGCCCTCGCAGGCAACATCGGCATGCGCATCGCAACACAAGCGAATGTTCGCACCACGCAAGCAGCCCGCACAGGCATCGCACACGCATTGAAAGTAAGCTTCACCGGCGGCACTGTCATGGGACTGGGCGTTGCAGGTTTGGCTGTTTTTGGATTGAGCATGCTCTTCATCCTTCTTTTCCAAATGAAAAGTGGTGGTGAATGGGCTGGTGTTGAATCCATGACCATCGTTCTCGAATCGCTTGCTGGATTCTCATTGGGTGCCGAATCCATCGCACTCTTCGCACGAGTGGGCGGTGGCATCTACACGAAAGCGGCCGATGTGGGAGCTGACCTCGTCGGAAAAGTAGAAGCGGGAATCCCCGAGGACG
>CAJQKK010000172.1 GCA_905478895.1 uncultured Flavobacteriales bacterium
CGTCTGTCGCTTGAGAATTGTAATTGCAAGCAGCGCTCTCCTGACAGCCAGCGACTTCATCGGCATTGCAAATATTGTCGCCGTCGCTGTCGTTGTCGACAACCGTTCCAGTTCCGTCGTTTTCTCCAGAGCATGTTTCACAAATACCGTCTGCAAAAATGCATGATCCCGCGTCTGTCGCTTGAGAATTGTAATTGCAAGCAGCGCTCTCCTGACAGCCAGCGACTTCATCGTCATTGCAAATATTGTCGCCGTCGCTGTCGTTGTCGACAACCGTTCCAGTTCCGTCGTTTTCTCCGGAGCATGTTTCACAAATACCGTCTGTAAAAATGCAATTGGCGTTGACGTTTGCTTCGCTATTGTAGTTGCATCCCATGGGGTCCATGCAGCCTAACGTTAAACAAAATACATTTTGATCTTCAGCCCCGTAATTTCCTTCGTTACCGAATAAAACATTGCCATCCACTGACATGGAGTAATCACCCGTAGGGCTCCCGGCATAACCTCCCAGCCCGTCTCCATATTCGTCTGTAATCAAGAATGTGTAACAACCCGAATCAACGCAAAATTCTTGCGTATTTCCATTTTCAAGCGGATATGCACCTTCTGCTATGTCGACGCCGATTTCATTGGCCAATGACCATCCAATATCCTCAGGATAATCGTCTGGGTTGATTTCGAGCGTTAGCTCGGCTAAAGTGCACAGTTCCGAAGTCATTGCGTATTGCCCGGATGTTAGCGCCCCGCAACTGCCTAGGTAGAGCGCCAATTCATCATCTACAGTTGTCAAGGTGCATGGTTCAGACCAATCTGAGGTGCCATTGGCATTGCGGTTCACAACAGCTAAATTCCCCGGTTCTTCAGTCCAGGGTGCTAGGGAACCTTCGGGTGCACCGATTGTCCAAGAAGTTTCCCCATCAAACGACCCTGAACCATAGGTGTTGACAACCCAGTAACCGAGTGGTAGGGTGTGTTCATGAGGCTCATGTGGTTCTGGATCTAAGCGATTGATGACAACGTCCCCACCAGGAGTGGAGGCACCAGATGGAACAACCAGTGAACCGCCAACCTGAGGGAGCGAATAGCTCCCTTCGCCATTCACTATGACACGGTCAAGTACGCCGGAGCCAACGACGGCTTGTGAAGCGGCAAGAGTGGCCGCCCCATTGAAGAAGCCGTGCTGTCCGATTCCTTTCTTGTTGAACAAATAGGCCACGTCCTCGTTGAATTGATAGTACAGGACTAGATCCGAATCTGATTCAATGACTTCTTGTGGAATTGTGAGGTGCCGCTGCTCCCGTATTTCTTCAATCGTCAAGGTTCTGTTCCACATTTTGACTTCGTCCATCGATCCAATCATTTTGTAGGGAGACCAACCTTTATAGCTGCCTAAGAACATTTCGCCAAGTTGTGCCAGATCTGGACTGAAACTGCGATGCTCTTCGATGCCATTTAGGTAAACACGAACCCCGTCGGGTGCGACGGTCCATGCGACATGTGACCATTCGTCTGGAGTCACGGTCATTCCGCTGGCCCAATAGTGGGCTCCATTGGGCCAGTGGCAACCCAGTTCGTTGTTGTTTTTGAAAAAGAGTCCTTTTGGATCGTCTGACATTATAATGCCCGCAAATTGGTTTTGGATGCTGTCGGGTTTGATCCAAGCCATGGCGGTGAATGTATTTGTCTCCAAATCTAGGTCGTGGCTGAGGCCGTAGCCATCGGTTCCTAAGCACGCGAGGGATTGTCCTGGAACCCCGGAAGACTCACAGTCGCCCGATTCACCCACTTGCACCATACCCGCTGCGGTATGCGTGGCGGAATTTCCTTCTGCATCGGTTATCGTCAAGGTCACGTCGTATTCGCCGCTTTCACCGAAAACGACTTTGGGATTGCGCGAATCCAAATCAGAAACGAAGACTGCCTCTGGCTCGAAGTTCCAAGCCCACGATGCCCCTCCATGAACCAAGATGCTGTGGCAGTCAAATCGCACAGTATCTGATGGACAGAATACTTCGGGGTTTGACGTCATGGGTTGAGCGATTGGCGCGGGTACAAAAGGAAAATCGGCTTGCCAAATGCCTTTCCCTTTGTCGCCAACGCGCAGAACGGCGTCTCGGTAGAAAGGAATGCACTCATACGGAGTCCAAAGAGCCGGAGCTCCACTGTCAAAGGAGGTCCATGAATTTTCTCCGGTTGCCCGATGAAAGGCATTTGTTTGGGATACCACAACGGTTCCGGCATTGCCGAGGCAAACCACATCTCGGAGCTGTTCGTTTTGCAATCCATCGCCAAAATCGGTCCAGGTTACCCCGCCGTCCAGTGAACGTCGAATATCATCATCGTCTGCTTTGATGACCCAAACGTCATCGTCATTCGCTGGATTGAGAGCCAATTCCATTTTCCACCAAAATGCAGGCAATCCACTGATCAATTCCCAAGTATTTCCGCCGTCTGTGGATTTATTCAATGTGCATGATCCATCATAGACTACGGCATAGAACAAATCCCGATTTGAACGTCCTTGTTCAATCTCCAGGACTTTGCCTGATCCGAAATCGTGATACGCTTCAAATGTCAAGCCATTGTTGAAAGAACGGTAAAAAACACTTTCTTTTCCAAGCGCTATCCAATCAGCATACAACGGGTCGTAGACCAATTCACTGGAACGTGAGTCGCTATAATCTTCGTTGGGATAAAGGGACAAGTTGGGAATTGCCGAAGGCGTTCCACTGAAAGAATCAGGAAGTCGCTTATCTCCAATGTCGCTGAAGTGAAGCATGTTGTCGTCCAAAGGATTTATATATCCTGTCGGTCTCTCAGCACCCCCAAGGCTCAATTGGTTTCCAAGTCCAAAGTCCTGTCGAAAACCCATGTTGCCATTGTGGTAGCGACCACCGGCTTGTACATCTGAATTCCAACCTTGAGCATAGCCCCAATGGGTCGCGTTGTAGATTCCGTATTTTCTGCTTTCGTGTGTGGACAGTTCGTCATTGCTATAGTTAAGTCCGCCGTCTGTTGCAACCCATATATGTTCTCCAAGCACATGAATGTCTTGAATGTCGGGATGTATCCAGCCGAGGTCGTATGTAGATGCGTCATATCCGCCAATGCGTTTCCAGGTGACTCCACCATCATCTGTAGAACTTAGGCCCTGCACTCCGACCCAAACCACGTCAGCATCGTTGTGGGAAACTGCAAGACCATAATTATAGAAGCCCTGATTGACGCCAGTTCCATCAATATTCTGTGTGGCGAGATTAGGGTGTTCCAGGTTATAAGGACCCCCATCTTGCCCGTTTGGATTGGTCCAGAGTTCTCCTTTATTGTTGCTACGATAAAGTCCAATCCAACCCCTATCATTTTCTTTGCCTTCTCCGAGGAGTCCGACGTAAACGCGGTCTGGGTCTGCAGGCGTCACCCCCAATCGACCACCACCGTCGAATGCTTCTTCTTGGTCTGATGGGGTGAAATATCCGTCGTCGTACAAGGTAAACGTAGCGCCGCCGTCGTCGGAACGTTGAAATGAACAACGCTCGGGCGTGTCTTGATGCACCAAAGCGTATACTGTCGTTGGTTGAGTGGGGTGAAAGCGAATGTCCCAGGTCTTATCACTGATAACGGTAGCCCAGCTATCACCGCCATTCAAACTGCGCTGCAAACCGTTGTTTGTGGCAACATAAACCACGTCTGGATTGGTTGGATGAACGGTCATTTGGTTGGCGCCCGCTTCTAGGTCGTGAAGTATATTCCATGTAGAACCGCCGTTCTCTGTGCCGTAAACCGTCTCGCTCACTACAAAATACATTCGATTTGCTGACGATGGGGCTATTGCACATTGTGTCACCGTTCGAATGCCAGGAACATCAAGTGTAATAGCACTCCAATTCATTCCGTAATCGTTTGTTTTGAACAGATCGCCTCCCTCAAGACCTGCAATGGCTATCGCCGGACTGCTCGTGCATTGGTCAAAGCAATAGACATTGCATTGAAAAGAAACCGGGAAATGTCCTTCCGATCCATTGTTCCAAGTTTCAAATGGGCCTATGGGTTGCCAGTTGGTGGTTTCAGAACCTACTGAGTTTGACGGATTCAATTGAACTTCAAGTCCACCTCCTGTGGTGAATTTTTCAAGGGCCCATTCTCCAGCGTCTTGTATCGTACCGTCCGGACGTACTCGATGTTCGACGTGCATCAGCCAATGCTTGAAATTTCGTTCATCCATTGTTTTCTCATAGGTATTGTTGCTCCAATACTCCTCTCTCATCAATGTGATTTCCTGGAATGATGCTGTTCCGGAATACATGTGCTTAGCCCAAGTGGGGGTATTGCTGAGGTCTTTAGGCACTAACTTGAAAACAGATTCGTCGGGAACTGTCGGTATTTCAAAGTTATCTTGAGCAACCAGGTTGCATGCAAGAAAGACACAGAACAGGACAAGGTTTGATTTGGTAAGCATTTGGTCAAGTTAAAGTTTTTAAGTGCTGAAACCAATTATAATGCCTGTCGAAGCATTTATTTTTGAATTCCTCGAGGCTCATATACGATTGCTAAACATCAAAATGATGATTTATTTGCAGGAAAACGATATTTCAAAAAGTTGCTGAGCGTCAAGATTGAAACTTAAATAGCCATCTCAGGGGGTTCTTAGACAATTATTCAGCTAGTCAAATACTTGCAGAGAAACGTGCGCAATGGATCGGCTTCCTTCGCCCAAAACCCTAAGTTTTCATTTTGAAGGAGATTCAGTTGTTTCATGGGACAACGAAGGGGTTAAGGACATAACTCGTCAATCACTTCGGTACGGATCTCCTCGCGCGTTTAGAATGTCATCATACTTTCTACCCACATACTACGCCGGTGTGGAAGATCGATTTATTCCTGAGCATGCAGTTTTG
>CAJQKK010000173.1 GCA_905478895.1 uncultured Flavobacteriales bacterium
CATCGGCAGCCGGCGTCCGGGTCAAAGGAGACAGCGTTGCATTTTCAAGCGAACGTGTTTTTCAAGACATATGGGATGATTTGGTCGATCGCCACCCAACTCGATTCGGCGCGGAGTGGTACTTCAGAGAATATGAAGACATCGTTCTATACCACGATGTAACATCGCTTCAAGACTATTTGAAGGTCCCGCGTTCAGGCAGGGGAAAGGCGATTGGCCGCCGCATGCGGGCGGAGGTATGGGAAATGATGGAGCGATTCATTGCACAAAAAGGTCCAGTTTGGCACCCACATGAATTGTACAACGCCGTCGCCCGGCATTATAATTTACCGCAGGCTCGACGCCCGTTTTCGCATGCCATTGTCGATGAGTTGCAAGACCTCAGCAACATTGAATTGCGTCTGCTCCGTTCGTTGGTGGACGTGGGGCCCAATGATTTGATGCTCGTGGGCGACCCTATGCAGTCCATTTACAACCGTAAAATCAATTTTAGCAAAGTCGGAATTCACATCCGCGGCAAACGAAGCAAGCGCCTGCGCATCAACTACCGTACGACAGAAGAGATCAAAAAAGTGGCCATGTCGGTCGTCGCTGGTGAGCACTTTGATGATTTCGATGGTGGAGAAGAATCAAAAAAGGGATACGTATCACTCATACGCGGATTTCGACCGAAGTACCAGATGTTCGCACGGAAGTATGACGAGCTGGGTTACGTTTGTTCTGCTATCAAGGAATTGCTCGAATCAGGTGAAGCCTTGCCCTCGGAAATTGCCGTTGGGTGCAGGAAGCGAAGCGGCGTCAAGGACATCGAGTCAGCCTTGCATTCCATGGGGGTTCCTCACTTTTTCATGGATGGCGAAAAGCGGATTGGAAATAAAAACGGGACCGTTGCGCTTACTCTTCACAACCTGAAAGGCTTGGAGTTCAAGCACGTATTTCTTATTCAGGTCAATGACGAAACGGCTCCACTCAAGATTTACCAGCAGCTGGACACTGAGTCCGAAGTTCAGCGCCAAAAGTCCGAGAAGTCCCTCTATTATGTCGCGGCCAGCCGTGCGATTCAATCCCTAACCATCACTGGATTTGGAAGCCCGTCCAAATGGTTTGAGAAATTGCTGATGGAGGAATAGTGAGCGATTAGAGCTGCAAGTGGTGGATGAACTCTTGGACGAAGTCTTTCTTGAGGACAGGTTTGAAGTTCGTCTCCTCCCAGATTTTCAAGGTTGAAACTTTGCAATAGTGGTAGACGTCTGATTCGTCCACATCAGGGCGAGGTTTACCCTCATAGAATCGACCCCACTCTCCAGATTGCGTGGAATCACCTGGATAAAGGAGGATGCTGCGATTCGTCTTCCAGTAGAGGTTGTAGACGAACATCTGCTTCAAATCAGCATCGCTGGGTTTACCGTCGCGGATGAGTTTCCATTTGGTATCGACAACTATTTGGTCCCCTGCAGGAGTAGTCAAAACAATGTCGGGTTTGACCCGTCGACGGTTCCAAAACACCTTGGAATTTTGATACGAAACCCTATAGCCGTCATCCTTGAGCCCTCGCTGCAACGAGCGGAAGATGAAACGCTCCCAGAGCATGTTCATATCGAATAGGATGGCCAGTACGTCCTCGGTTCCTCTGCGCAGATCCGGTGAGAAATTGAGCAGAATCAGTTTGGCCAGACCCAACGCATCTTCATAATGGTGAAGCTTTCGGGTAATGGCAATGCGATTGATCGTTGTCGCATTGATCGTTGGGTGCGATTTAAACGCCGGGAAATCGGATAGAGTGCGTCGGGCTCTGGATTTCATGCTCGAATTGACAGAAAGCCTCTCAACAATCTTGAGTGCTTCGAACAACACATGATTGACCAAGTGATCGTGATCGTACACTTGGTGTCGGGTGTACATCCGGTCTTTTCGAATGAGGTTGTTTTGAATCTGTTTGTTGAACAGGATCTGTCCTTTCAAAGCGGCAACATTGCCACTGTCCCTACGGTAAGACTTTACGAGCCCGATGCGCAATACTTCTTCGCATTCATTGAGAAAATGGTGCAAGTAGAGTTCCAAGAGGGAATTGTTTCGGAGCCGCTGATGCGCCTTACCCACAGACCCGACCTTGCTCAAGCCACTGATTCGCAGCATTTCGATCAACAAAGAGCTCCAAGCTTGCTTGATTTCGGCCTCATCGCTAGGATGGTTGTCCGCCTTTGGGAGGATTTCAATGGTTAGTCGCTGCATGTGCAGCACGCCGACGTAGTTTTTGAATTGGACTCCGTTGTGGATGAGGTTGAAATAAAGGGATTGCGATTCATGAATCCGTTGCAATCCATTCAGGTCATCGGAAGTGAATGTGTGCCCATCGATTTCTCGTCCGACCTTCAGTCGTTCGTATTCATAACACCGTATGATGCGAGCGGAACTCACGCTAGTCTGCGTTTATGATTCGTAAATAGCTCGGTAGCCCTCTGGTCCAATGGCCATGGGATCCACCAACTCGTACACTTCTTTTTCCTTCAACAAATCCGCATCCGGGTGATCAAACGATGCGAATTGAAGCTCCGAGTCCTTGACGCGATGCACGAAATGCTCGCCTAGGATCAATCCAATCTTTCCGTAATCCCCGTAGAAATGCTCTTGCAGGAGTGGCACCACATTTTGTGCGAACACGGTCTGCAGCAATTTGAAATCAGGATTGGATTTGAATCGAATGAAATAGGAGTGTCCAATGCAATGGTCGCGGTCCAACAAATGCTCAATGCGTTGATTCACCCTCATGAGTAATTTGTTGAGCTCAATTCCTTCGATTTGAATTCCGTCTAAGAGGCCTGGATTTGGCCCGATTTCTTCGAATTCAAATCGCCTTCTCAGTGCTGTATCGAGGGCTTCCACGCTGCGGTCTGCAGTGTTCATGGTCCCATAAATGTCCAAGTTGCTTG
>CAJQKK010000174.1 GCA_905478895.1 uncultured Flavobacteriales bacterium
GAGATGTTCTACTTTTCTGCTTTTGACGAAGCCTGGAAGGTGGGAGCTGAAGGCAGTGTTGGGGCGTTTTGGGGCCTCTGGGACCACACTGGAAAACGCAAGTTCTAAGCAGCCTTTTGGAATACATGGTAGCCCCGCCGAGAATCGAACTCGGATCAAACGTTTAGGAAACTTCTATTCTCTTTTTAGGACATTTTTCTTGGTTAATCTACTTTATTTCAGTATATTACGAGTTCAAAATTGCAGAACATTTGTTCTACAATAGCGAAAAAGGGTAGATTTGTTCAGCAAATGTTCAGCAGTTCATGGGGTAAAGAGCAACCGTTCTAACGAAGAGAAATTTCTAAATGCAGAGAAAAAAAACCATTTTTGACCGTATTGGAGCCCTGATACCTGGATATGCCGGATATGCGGAAAGAGATTCACGCAGAATCTGCGACAAGGCGTTAAGATCGGAATTGGCTATGCGAATGAATAATCTTGAAGAGAAGTTGACGAAACGCATGGAAAAGGCGCTCGCGCAAAAACAATTTGGTGAAATGAAAATGCTCGAGAAGCTGCGCAAGCAACTAAACACACTCGGAGACAAAACGAGATATGCGACTTATGGCAATTCGTCATTCTTTGCCGACACTCAAATCGCTCAAGATGATCTTCAACAGTTATACCAGCTTGACTTGGATCTTTCCGATCTTCTAGATTCTATCGAAAACTGCACTCACTCCGAAAATTGGACTGATTTGGAGATAGAATTGTCAGGGTATGATGTAAAGCTCACAGAAAGGAACGGTTTTTTAAGTAGTAAAAAGTAATGGCCAGATTAATGGAAGTCCTCGAATTCTTGGATAGGACTGGAGATAGGATGGTTCAAAGAGTGCCGCACAGCGGTCCTACTGAGATCAAATGGGGAGCACAACTAACAGTTAGAGAAAGTCAGGAGGCCGTATTCTTCAGGGACGGAAGAGCGCTTGATGTCTTCCCAGCAGGGAGACATGTACTTCAAACTCAGAATATTCCTCTCATTTCAAAATGGGTGACCAGCTTTGGCTATGGCCCGGATTCTCCCTTTAGAGCAGAGGTTTATTTTGTAGGTAAACAGTTGTTCCCTAACATGAAATGGGGAACAGCCGAGCCGATCCTCTTCAGAGACAGTGAATTAAAAATGATTCGGCTAAGATCCTTTGGTTCTTACTCGATTCAGATAGAAGATTCCATGCTGTTCCTGAACAAGGTAGTTGGGACCCGCGGCTCATATGACAATTCTGACATTGCCGATTATCTGAAAAGCATAATCGTCTCGAAATTAACTGCAATTCTTGGTGCATCGATGGAAACGGTATTCGATATGCCGAATTCATTTGAAGAAATGTCACTGGCTGCAAGGGTAAGTCTTGGTGATGAATTCAAAGGGCTTGGGCTCAAGTTGCACGACTTCTACATCAACTCAATTTCGGTCCCCGAAGACGTTCAAGAACTTATCGACCAAAGATCAGGCATGTCCGCCATTGGTAATATGGATGACTTTATGAAATACAAGGTCGCTATGTCCATTGAAAGCGCCGCACAAAATCCCGGCGGGGCTGGTGATGCGGTTGGTTCAGGCGTTGGAGCTGGAATGGGACTCGGGATGGGCTTCATGATGCCGCAATTCATTCAGCAATCTATGATGTCCAACAATCAACAACAAGCCACCCAAGAGTCTCCTATGGATAAACTCAAAAAACTCAAAGAATTGTTGGACTTAGGGGCATTAAGTCCCGAGGAGTATGAGGTTAAAAAAACAGAGTTAATCAGTCAAATTTAACGTCAATCACATGAAACCAAAGGCAATTGTTGGAGGGGTACTTGCAATCATCTTCGCCGGAGTATTAATTTATTCTTGGGAAACTGAAAAGTCCCTCGTGCAAATTGCTGCGGGGTTCGTTTTCTTCATTTTACCGTCAATATTCTTCGGATCCTTCACGTCGGGTAGAATGATGTTCATTTTCATCTTCACAACTGCAATTCTCGCCTATATCAGCTACAAAATGGAGTTCAATGATGTCTGGATCGGTATTGCTATGGCTTCATTACTCGGAATCGTAATAAACCGAATAACCATCAAACCTTATCAGGTTTTTGACGCTGAGCAATACAAATTAAAAAATCGACAAAAACGTCAGTCCGAATGAGAGAATTTGAAATCAACTTGTTTACAAAAGCTCTATCATGTGCCCAAGAGGAGAGGTTCATAGAGGCAATTGAAGGGTTCAGAGAACTTATTGACACCTGCCCTGAAAGTGATTTAGCGGACGACGCTTGCTACAACATTGGTCTGTCCTATATTCTTATGAATCAACCAATTAAAGCTTTAAAATTCTTTCAAAAAGTTCTCGATGAATACCCTGATGGAACGATTTCTGTACTTGGGGCTGAGGATGAATATGGATTAACCGCGTCCAAGACTCGTTATGCGATGATGAATTGCCTCTGCTCTTTGAACAAAGTGCCGAACGCAAAAGAAATCTATGCTGAATTGAAAAAAGATCAAGATTCGTACATCATTAAGTTTGAGAAAAAGATAACTTTTGCTAGTTTAGGACACAACCTTTTATTTAGAATAGAAAATGAGTCAGTCATTAAGTAAAATTGGGTGTAAAAGCTGCGGTGCCGAATTGGTATTCGACCCAGGAACGCAACTTTCGAATTGCAATTTTTGTGGTAGCAGTTTCGAAATTGAACAGGCAGAAGAATTTCAATTAATCGTGCCCGACGGCATTCTCCCCTTCACCATCACAAAAGATAGCTACGAAAAATCTGTGTTACAATGGCTTTCAGATGGGGATTTTACTCCCGATGACGTCTTGTCTTCGACAGTTTTCCAATCGACGAATGGTATTTATCTACCGATGTGGTTTTTCAAAGGTAGGTACCATGGAAATTGGTCGGCATCGAGTGGCTACGATAGAATAGAGACTTACCTTGAAAGGGACAGTAACGGAAAGTTGCGAGAGCGCTCAAGAACAGTGACTGACTGGAGGCCAAGTAATGGACAAATTTCAGGAGAATTTGCAGTCCTCTCCTTCGCAAACTCGGAGAGCAATATTCCCTGGGATGCGATTAATTATTCACATGGCACTTCTTTTGCCCGAGGGGATTTGAAACCGTTTGACTCGAAATATTCGGCAGGCTTCAATCTGATAGAATTCAAGGATGAATCTATCGATTCATGGGAATCGTACGGAGAAGAGCAGGTAAACCGAATTGCCCAGAGTGACGCAGAATCTCGCATTCCAGGAGATCGTTTCAAAGACCTACGATCGGATGTATTGCACGATAAAGAAGAGCCAATCAGGGTGTACATACCATTTTGGTTAACCCACTACTCATACGGTGAAGAGAAATTCCATGTCTACATGGACGGAACAGCGACTCATCGTATTGAAGGAATTCGACCAGTTGACAAGGAAAAGGAGGCCGAGGCGAATAGAAAATTCTTGAAAGGTCATATCGGATGCGGAACGACGATACTACTATTCTTGATTACTGTATTTGGCATTGAATCCTATGACTCAACCTATGATACAATGATTGAAGCAGTAGTATGGCTTACCTTCATCACACTCGGTTTATATGGGATTGGTGCGTATCAGAAAAATCAAATGATTAAAGAATCAAAAGCACGTCGAAGCGCAGCTCTTGAAAAACAACTTGGGAGCAGCGAACAGGAAACTGAGGAATAACCTGTTGGAGAATCTGAACATTCCAGTTCAGCAAAGCTCCCTTGCGTTACCAAAAGCAAAGCGGAAGTGAGTAAAGAGCAAAGGAATAAGGTTCAGTCTTGAATGCAGCGAATGGAATGCCCTGAATTCAAAAGCTCGAGCAATGAAGCTCAATTACGGAAGCTACGTTGTCATTCGTGGTGAATGCAAGGGGACGACCCTTGGTGAAGTGCAACTGTACGATTGTGAGTTCAGGAATTAGGACGAAACTAATTATTCTAACAGGAATGAGAGTTAAAGGCCGCAAAAGCGGCCTTTTTACTTGCTCTCTTTCGCATCTACTTTGGCGTGAAGCAAAGCCAGCAAAAGAACACATAGAGCATGCCCAAAAGGGCTTCTCCAGATCAGCTCGGAGGACAACAACTCAAAAGTAGAATTTACGTCACTTGCTGTAGCTAAAATTGGGGGGAAGACAGGTGTGCGACATCGGTCCTGTGGGGTGTTCTGCTGCGAAACCCTTACCTTCGGTATGGAACGTTGTTGTTCGCATTTAATATTTCTATCTCTTGACCAATATTCGTTTATCAATTTTCCTGGCTTTTAGTTTCCTAACATCCTGTGTTAAAGAGGATTTGCAGTGGAACTTATATCAACCAATTCCGACCGTCCGAACGGGCGAAGTGAGTTCAGTGGTATCTACTCAAGCCAACGCTTCTGGTGAGGTCACCTCCGAAGGTGACAGCTACGTTACGGTCCGTGGATTTTGCATTTCAACATCCACTATGCCAGACTTGGATGATATCGTATATGATTCTGGAGCTGGAGAAGGTTTTTTTACTGCTGCGCTAAGCAACCTGACACCTGAAACCACATATTACGTCAGAGCATATGCTAAAAACGATTTAGGCACTGGCTATGGAAAAGAAGTTGCCTTCACCACCGAGCCTCCAGTTCCCTCAGTTGTGGATGAAAACAACTGTGGCTCCTTGTCGGGAACGACGAGTCTATACGAGGGGATGAACGGGACTTCCGGTAGCTGGGGCATTGGGAGCTCGGGCTACTCAGGTTCCTGTTGGCAAGCGCCAAATCCCAGTTCATCAGGACAACTTGGAACCGCGATTGGAACGCACTATGTAGAGTTCGTTCGCATGTTTGAAAACAACGGCTTTATTGAATTCTGGTTGAACACCTCTAATCCTGGGTACAATAACCTGTTTCCATCAATCACAGTAGATGGATTTGGGCAAAGCACTCCGGAAATGATAGATGGCAATGCGTCTGGTTTCTATTGGATGAAAGTTCGTTCGGCAGATATCGCGGCAGGTACTCACACCATTCGGATCACCTTTACAGGTTCCTATTACGTTTTTAAACTGGATGAAATTGAGTTTTATGAATACCAGTAAACCAATTGCCTCACTCTCGTTTTTTGCCATCTTCTTCAGCTTTTGGGGGGGCTCAACAACTGCGCTTTGCCAGTATGATAAGGAGGTGTCAAAGCGAACCCTGGTGGTGACGACTAACGTTCCTCATTCCAAACTTATTCGTTTGGAAGACGGCATCTTGTTGGCAACAGCGAACGAAAGGGGTGTCATCCAATGGATTCCAAATGAAATTACCAAGGCCGATTGCAGGTTGGCAGTTCAAGCCGAGTACCACCTACCCGAAACCGTTCAGCCCAAACGTAAGCTTAGGAAATCATTGCCCTTTCTGAACGCAGTGGGCACATCCATTCTTGCTGGTTCGTTGTTCGGATTAAGCATTGAATCTACGGAAGGCGAACCCTTGACTGTTGCACAGGTTGCTGTAGGTTCGTCATCAGGCATTTTAGCCTTCGGTTTGGGAGCCCTTGATTCTCGCAATTATGTTTGGAAAGCATCTTCCCGCAATTTCACAGTCAATCTCATTCACACTCCAGAATACTTGAACAAAGTATGGTCTGAAGTGACCGCTAGTGAGTCGATTTCTCGGATTGAGGAGTTTCAAAGAGACTATCCTGAGTTCGACCGTCAGAGTGAAATCGAAATGGAGTTGGGTCGTCTTATGTATCGAGACATACTCGAAGGCATAGCTGTAACCGGAGAAAGAGCACTTAAAACCCCGGAAATGCTTGGTTCCTTCACGGAAAGCATTCGAACTTCCATTGATGACCTGTCCGAGTGGGGGAATCGATTTTCTACAATTGAGG
>CAJQKK010000175.1 GCA_905478895.1 uncultured Flavobacteriales bacterium
TTGCTTGGCCAACACCACGAAGGCCGGTAGTCTTGCGATTCAGTCGCTCGACAACAAAGGCCGCATGAACAACGACTCTATTCAATACTCGACGATCAACACATTCAAAGGCCTTGAGGCTGACGTGGTGTTCGTCCTCGATACGCATTTGATTTCTGAATCACAACGGATGGAGAAGCTTTACACAGAAGCGTCTCGGGCCCGACACAAGTTGTATTTGTTGGGTGAATGAGTCAAACAATTAATGAGCTTTAATTCATTGAGCGAGTTTATTGCGATCGCATTATCTTTCTCGAACGGCTATTATAAACATTAAACTAGAAAGATGCCAGATTATTCATTTCAGGATGAAGCGATTGAAAATATTAATCGCTGTTATGCCGAGAACATTAATTCGAAGCAGCTTTTGGTGATCCCTACTGGAGGGGGTAAGACTTTGACTGCGCTCAGGGCAATCAATAAAATGTTAGTTAACGGTGTGATTCCGAAGGGAGGGGTAGTCTATTGGATTCAACATCTCAAACAGCTTCAACGTCAGAGCCAAAGAGTTCTCGAGGAGAATGTTGCAAAAGGCAATTTTTTAGGAATACTGGAGCCCTGTCATGAAGAGTTGTTGGCAACCGTCAAGATCAAAATGATTGATGCAGCATCTAGTGAATTCCCCATCGAAAAGCCTTGTTTGGTCATCATTGATGAAGCACATCATTCGGCTGCTGCTTCTTACGGTATTTTTTTTCAAGAGAGCAATGGCGTTTTGGGTTTAACGGCAACTCCAAGACGTCTTGATGACAATGAATTGGAATTTGACGATATCGTTTATTCAATTACTGCGCGCGAGTTAATTGCTCGTGGAGTTATTGTGGAACCGCACATCATTCCGATTAAAACTAATACCAGAATCGATACCTATGATCTTGATTCCGATGGCGGACAATTTGATACAGGTCCAAGAAACATGTTTGTGGCATCGCAAATTTTTAAAAATCGTGAGCGTTTCAAGAAAGGAATTCTTTTCGTCCGCACCCGCGAACATGCTATTCGCTTGACGAAGGTGCTACAAGATTATAATGAGCGGTTTGATCCTCAGACTCAGTATGAGCACATTGGATATATTCTGGGCGGAGACGACAATAGCTTAGGTATTACGAATGATAATTATCTCCATGGGTTTTCGAGTTACAGGCGTGCATTAGTGGTGAATTGTGGGGTCTTGACTGAGGGGTTTGATGACCCGTCGGTGAATACGGTTTTCATGGTGGTTCCCACGAAATCTATTGTTCTATACTTACAATGCATTGGAAGGGCCATTCGTGCAAAAAAGGAGGGGCAGCAGGAGCGCGCTTTTATTGTCGAATTCGAGGATGACATGCCAAATGTTCGTTATCGAATCGATAACAAATGGTTGTTCGCTGATATTTCTGATGAGCTCGAGCCTGAAATAATTGAAAAGGATTATTCTTCCTTTTCCAATCTGAAAGTGATTTTTGATGAATTGAAGGATAAATTTCATTTGGATTTATGGTCTCATACTATTGCAGAGGAGTCAGTCGAGGCCTCTGAAAGCAAGAGTATCCTGTTGTATAATTCAACAGAAAGCCTAAGGGCACAGTCTTGGAAAAGTATCGTGTTGACCCCTTCTAATCGGCGCGCATATTCTAGAATATTTAATGTTCTCAGCGCTAGAAGGGAGGAATACAAAGAGATGAATGTCAATTATGTTTTCGACACAAAACACAGATTTGACGATCCCGATTCACTTCTGTCTCATGAACATGACCGAACTGATTTCATTCAAGCTTTAATCCGAGCTGGACAAGAGCGGAAAGATGGCGAAATTGTTCGTCGTCTGAAGTATATTATGTTTAATAAAACCAGTGATATCCCGGAAGGATTGACGGAGTTTTTGCAAGATTGCTTCAACCGGGATGAAATAGTTTCGAGTTTGGACCAAAAGAAGAATGAAAAAATCACACAAATTTTGAAGGTGCCTCTTATTCTTGGTGGTTACGAAGCTGTCTTCTTGTCCGATGAGGCCTCTTGTTTTGTTCAAGAGTACATCGAGAATTTGATTGAACTAAAACGAAAGGGTGAATGGCAAAATTGGACTCTGGAGATTTTAAATCAGAACAATATTCTGGGGCAAGTGCCTATTTCACCCAGGCACTTTAACGCCTTGCCTACTATTGTACGTTTGCATTTGAACGAGTTTATGTTCCGCCTGTATTAATGTGGGATCGTATTGACTATGCGGACCCGAGAATACTTGCTAGGCTAAGTGTCTGGAACTTTATCTTGTTTCTTAGCAACACAATATTGTGCCTAACTTGCAATTTCTGCTACTTGGGAGAATAAAAAGATGAAAAATGAACTTTAGTAAAATACATGTCCCGCTTGAGAAATTAATCTTGGATCCGAATAATCCGAGGTTTTCTAAAAATGAACACGAATTAATCACAGATGAATCTAAGTTTGCTAATCCTGCAGTTCAAGAAGAGGCTCTAGCGAAGATGGTTGGTGACAAAGATCAATTCGATATCATTTCGCTTAAGAAGTCAATCCAATCTAACGGATTTGTTGAGATAGTACAGCCGATTATGGTTCGAAAGATCGGTGAATATTATCTGGTAATTGAAGGCAATAGAAGGACCTCTGCTCTCAAAGAACTTCATCGAAAACATAATAGTGGTAAGGTAGGAGATGAACTCAGTGAAGAGTTATTGGAAACAATGCGTCAGATGCCGGTAGTGGATTGCACTGATGCGAGTAAGGATGAAATAAGTGTGCTCCTAGGTATGATTCATGTTGGTGGCACGAAAGATTGGGAGCTCTTGCCTTCATCTTTCTACATATATAAGTTATATGCGGAGTTACTGGGTTCGAAACATCACTGGAATAGCGAGCAAGTAGCCGAGAATTTTGTTTACGATGCAACCATTGCTAAATCGGTTGCTGCAAAGGCCTCTATATCATCTACTAAAGTCAAAGATAATCTGCGAGTTTATCGTGTGTTCAAGCAGCTTTCAGATGAAGCGACTGACCGAACTGGAGATGAGTCACTGGTAAATAGTAGGAAGGCATCCTTGATTCAAGAATCGTGTAAGAGTCAACAGTTTGAGCAGTATTTCAGTTTCAATACGTCAACTTTTATAATGGGATCTGAAGGAATTGATCGGTGGTTGCACCTCATGACAGAAGATGAAAATGAGGAGCCTGTTATTGAAAATCCAAATGATCTACGAGATTTCAAAAAGGTTTTGGCCCAAGGAGGCCCCGAGCATGTTGATAGAATTTACAACGAGGGGGAAAAACCAGGTCGGGTATTAGCCGAAATTGTCGCTCAGCAGAATGAGCGGACTTTGCACGTTAGGTTGAAGACAGTAAAAGCCGAGCTCGGTAAAATCGATATTGAAGGACTTGGAGATTTCGCAGAAGCAGAAAAAGAACTCCTAGACCATATTGATGAGAAAATCAAAAGGATTAGAGCGGCAGCGATCATTTGACGATCCGTTTTAGCTTCTTAGAGTACTCTGGATAATGCTGACAAAGCGCGGGTAATGAGTCATTGAAAAGCCCCTCGAGTTCCACAAAATCGCGGTCCCACTTATCATAAATCGGCTCGATACCAACTTCCGATTTAATCAGGTTTAGCACGTGCAGCACAAGGATTAGGTCATCAACATAACCGATTGGGCCAAAGATTTCTTCAGAAAATAAATCGTTTGGAGCGATGAAGTATCCCATGGCGACGTACAAGTCGTATTTTTTCTTTTCGGGTATTTCATTGCTTAATGTGAGGTCATTTACCAATTGAAAGAGTTCTGGGGCTAACCTTATCTCGTGCTGAAACAGACCAGTATAGGATTTAGTTTCGAGCCGTAAGTGTTCAGGAAAATCCATTTCGTTAATTTCTAAAATGCAGCTAATTAAACAATTTAATCAAATTTCAAATATGTTTGATTTGAACGTGAATGAACTGTTGAAAATCGAAGGCTGAATTTAGCTTTGAAACGCTGTCTAAGGAGTACATTTCGAGCAATGTCTTTTGACTACAAAAAACTAAAAGAGGAAATCAAAGCTCAGTATCTGGAGGATGATGGAAATCGCCCTTGGATTGTAGCTTTTAGTGGAGGCAAGGATTCAACCATGTTATTGCAAACCGTGTGGTACGGATTGCAAGAGTTACCGAAGGAGTTGCTGGTCAGGCCGATCTATGTGATCTGCAACAATACCATGGTAGAGAATCCGAGGATCCTTGAATATGTCGACCGTCAGTTGGCAGCCATCGCGAAGGCAGGTTTCGACCAAGGACTGCCCATTGTAGTGGATCAGACAACACCGCAATTGGAAGATTCATTTTGGGTGAATTTGATTGGAAAAGGATATCCGGCACCTAACAACATGTTTCGCTGGTGCACTGAACGGTTGAAAATTAAGCCCACGACGCTGTATATTCAGAATAAAATCTCGGATCACGGAGAGGTAATTATCTTGCTAGGCACACGCTCAGATGAAAGTGCTGCGCGAGCACAGAGCGTGAAAAAGCACAGAGTTGAAGGTTCCCGGTTGCGGAACCATCCGTTGCCCAATGCTAAGGCTTACGCTCCGATATCCGATGTGCTCACGTCGGAGGTTTGGACTTATTTGCAGGCCGTCCGGAATCCTTGGACCGGTGATAAGAACCGTGAATTGATCACTTTGTATCGAGATGGCTCAGGAGGGGATTGTCCACTTGTAATGGATGTTAAAACGCCGTCCTGTGGGAATTCGCGTTTTGGTTGTTGGGTTTGTACAGTTGTGTCTCGTGACAAGTCGATGGAGTCTTTGGTTGACAACGGAGAAAAGTGGATGAGGCCCTTGATCGGTATCAGGGATTATCTCTCTGAGACAGTGCAACGAACTGAAGGCGAGGTCTATAAGTTTGAAGAATGGCGCATGCCTGTGAGACGAGGAGGTCAAGAGGGTACAGGTCCATATTGGCCTCGAATTCGAGCAAAGATCTTGAGAGATATATTGGAGGCACAGCGATTGATACAGGAAACTCAGCCTGGGCAGCAGTTGATCACGTATCAGGAGCTTGTGGCCATTCAAGTGCAGTGGCACCGTGATTTCATTTTCGATCACACGGTCTCAGAATTGTATGCTGATGTCTATGGAGATGCTCTGTCCCTTGGACAGACCGATAAAGAAGAGCTAGAGACAGAGTTGCTAAACAATATTTTTGGAGCAGACTCAGATGAAGCAGTTCTTGTTCAACGAATGCTTCAAGTACACAGCGAAAGATCCATGATGTCTCGTAAAGTTAATTTGAGGAGTGATTTAGAGGTGCTCGTGGATGAGCATTGTTTGCCGAAAGTTTCAGCATTCTATAAGGATGAAAATTAAATCCATTCGACACAGCGGATTCCGCGTCTACGGTGACGATGTATCAATCGTGCCGGAGTCTACAGGACAAAAGCCCTTGGTTTTTGTGGGCGGTCAAAACGGTTTTGGAAAATCCACTTTCATTACATCTATTCTGTGGTGCTTGTACGGCAAGCTCATCAGTCATGTCGATGAGCCATTCATGAGGATGATTCGCCTGGCAGGAGGTTATTCATCATTTCTTGAGCAGAGCTTGAATAAATACGCAAAAGAGCAAGGTTTTTATGTTGAAGTGGTTTTCGAAGGGGTTCAGTTGCCGGGTTTGAATTCAGCGGAGATTTTGATTCGTAGATCTTTCAAGAAAGGAAAAGAAGAACTGCAAATTCTGATTGACGATTTACCGAATGAATTGGTCGATTCGCTTGGTTTTGAACTGTTCATACAGGAATACATCTTGCCCAAAGAAGTAGCTCGATTTTTCTTGTTTGACGCTGAACGGATCACCAACCTCGCAGAATCAAGAGGTGCAAGTGAGAGGAGAGAATTAGGCAATGCGTACGAGAAGGTCCTTGGAGTGAAGAAATACCTCGAAATACGCGAGCAGCTTCAGCTGATGCGCGAGCGCACCTTAGCCATGGACTCTTCACCAAAAGTTATCAAGGAATTGGAGGGGCTAGATGAGAAGGTTGGATCTCTCGAGAGTCAGATTAGCGTCAATAATGACTCAATTGAGATTGCTACTAATCAAATGCTCGAGTTGAAGCAACAACGAGAGGAACTCTCACTTGAGCTATTCTCACATGGTTTTATGGGAGATGCATTAGACATTGAGTCTTTGCAACAAGAAGAGGATGAATTAAAGCAACGGGTGCGACAGGCGTCGGATGCCATCAAAGAAAAGATGGATATTGTTCCATTTTTGCTCTCAACGAAGTGGTTTGAAGAACTAGTTACGCAGGTTGAAAATAATGATGCACAACTGCCCAAATCTGCGCAATCAGCCTTGAGAAAGGTCGTTGATTCCTGGAGTTCAGAAATGAAAGTCGATGAGAATGTTCTGAATGATCTGAAGCATCGTCTTTCTGATTTTTATGTCGGATCTCAAAACTCAGATTTTACTGGGGCAATTCAGAAAATTGATACTGATCAATTGAGGGAGTTACAGGGCAAGATGAACTGGCTGAAGGCATGGCTAGTTTCGACTCATGCCCAACTGAAACGCGATCGAGCGGCATTGAATCGGCTGAAGTCTAAGCTCAATAAATTAAATCGGTCTGGAAGCAATGAGGAGGTTACAGCGCTTCGCTCAAAGATCGAGGCTGTTGATAATTCCATCCAGAAGGCGCTTACAGCAAGAGTGGAGGCTGAGATTGATTCAGACAACTGCACTCGAGAATTGACAGTGACGATGAAACGTCGATCTGAAATTTTAAAGAACATTGAAGTTTCAGAGCGAAGCACCAAGAAAATTGAAGTTTTAGATTCAATCAACGGTAAGCTCAAGAATTTTGTAGATGCCTTCAAGGAGCAGCGCAGAAAGAATCTCGAAAAGCGAATCACTGTGGCGCTGAAATCGATGTTCCATAAAGATGTTTTGATCGATGCCGTTTCCATTGCTATTGACGATGGAGGAATGGATTTAACCCTGCTGGATTCGGATGGAGTCAAGGTTCCAAAGGAGAGTCTCTCCATGGGAGAGAAGCAGCTCTATGCCGTTGCACTTCTCAAAGCATTGATCGATGAATCTGGAATGGAATTTCCCGTTGTTGTCGATTCGCCTCTGCAAAAGCTAGATCCCGATCATGCACTGATGCTGTTGGATCAGGTTTTTCCTGAATTGTCATCACAAGTTTTCGTTTTGCCGCTCCCGAATAAAGAATTGACAAGGGGAGAATTTGAGAAGATCGAGCACCGGGTAAGTTCATTGCATTTGATTAAACATTCTCAGGGTTCAAGCCGTGTAGAGAAATGTGGGAAAGACGAGTTTTTCCAGTTGTCAAATGCAGATTTTCAATTAGTATGAATTATTCGATCAAGACAGCAGAGAAGTTCAAGTTGCCTATCGCCTCTCAAAGTAGGACATGGGATCTAGGTCCTGAGAACGTAATTGCACGTATGGCATTTGCTGTTTCCCTGGAAATGGATGAGCCAATGGATATTGATGGTTTGCTTGATTCTAAAGGGAAGGAATATCCTTCGAAGGTGCTATTTGGAGGACTTCAATCAACGTATGAAGGTATGTTGTGTTTGAAGGAGAATATTGCACTTTCCCATCCTGACTTTAAGAAATACGTTAAAGGTCACGTTGATCGTGGATTAGAGCGATTATTGAGCCATGTTGGGATGGATTTGTCTCAGGTAATCGAGCACTACTCAGATCGACAAGAACTAGCCTAGGAAAGACCGGATTTGTCTGGCAGCCTTACTGATCAACTCGATCGCCTTTTCGACATCTTCAATTGTGTTTTGCCAGCCAAACGAAACACGGATAGTGGATTCCGCTACATCAATTTCATTCGTCATTGCTAAAATGACATGACTTGGTTCAATGGAGTGGGAAGTACAGGCAGAGCCAGAGCTTATCGCTAACTGATCGTTCACAGCTGCAATTAGAGCTTCATTATCGACATCAGGGATATGCAGACTGCTTATGTGCGGGGCTCTTATAACGGAACTACCAAGGATTTCAGCCTCTAATGATGCTTTGATTCCATTTTCAAAATGTTGTCGAAGACTTAAAAGTTTCGAATGATAGTTTGCTTTATTCGTATAAAGCCATTGAGCTACTTGACCGGTTTGGA